>JAWWPV010001241.1:0-5070 GCA_033854775.1 Trebonia sp. | reverse complement strand
TCATAATTTTCGCGATATTCCCAGGCGAACGCCTGATGCGCCTCAAAATCCTGCACGTCAGGGTGAATCCGCCATGCTTCCGCGACGATGTCGGGCATGGCGAGCGCACGAACCGACGCGCCGGCGCGTTCGGCCGCCGCGGCGGCAAGGCGCAAAGCCTCGGCGCCAGCCGCTTCCGGCGCGCCGGCAAATTCCTGGGTGACCAGGCCGATCCGCGGCGCCTTCACCGCTGCGGGCAGCAACAGTCCCGGCCGATTGGTCATCGCCGACAATCCTCGCGCCAGGTCCTCGACGCCGGCTGCGAACAGCCCGACGGTGTCGAGCGTCCACGAAAAACATTTCACGCCAACCGTCGGCAGCAAGCGGTAGGACGGTTTTATGGCGGCGACGCCGCAAAACGACGCCGGCCGGATCACCGAGCCGCCGGTCTGCGTGCCCAGCGCCAGCGGAATCATGCCGGCCCCGACCGCCGCCGCGGAGCCCGAGGACGATCCGCCCGGCGTGTGGCCGTGATGGTGCGGATTGAGCGTCGGGGTGTGATGACCACCGAGGTTCTGCGGAACATGCTCTACGCGGGCTCGCCCGCGCTGAAGGACCTCGGCTACGTGGTGCTCGACGAGGTGCACTACCTCGCCGACCGGTCGCGGGGCGCCGTCTGGGAAGAAGTGATCATCCACCTCCCGGAAAGCGTCCGCGTCGTCGCCCTGTCCGCGACGGTGAGCAACGCGGAGGAGTTCGGCGACTGGCTCGCCCAGGTACGCGGCGGTACCGACGTCATCGTCGACGAGCACCGCCCGGTCCCGCTGTGGCAGCACATGCTCGCGGGCCGAAGGCTGTATGACCTGTTCACCGACGACGAGCGCCGCGAGGTCAACCCGGAGCTGGTCAGGCTGGCGCACCGTGAGGCCATCAGGCAGCCCGCCAGCAGGCCGGGACGGGGCGGTCACCGCCCGAAGCGCAACGCGGCGCCGTACCGCCCGGAGATCATCGACCGGCTCGACGGCGCGGGCCTGCTGCCCGCGATCACGTTCATCTTCAGCCGGGCGGGCTGCGACGCCGCCGTCCAGCAGTGCCTGGCCGCGGGCCTGCGCCTCACCACTCCGGACGAGGCGCGGATCATCGAGGACACCGCCGCCAGGAGAACCGGCGACATCCCCGACGAGGACCTGGCCGTCCTCGGCTACCACGACTGGGTCCTGGCGCTGCGCCGGGGCATCGCCGCGCACCACGCCGGGATGCTCCCCGTCTTCAAGGAGGTCGTCGAGGAGCTGTTCACCGCCGGCCTGGTCAGGGCGGTCTTCGCCACCGAGACCCTGGCGCTCGGCATCAACATGCCGGCCAGGACCGTGGTGCTTGAAAAGCTCGACAAGTGGAACGGCGAAGCCCACGTCGCGCTCACCCCTGGCGAGTACACCCAGCTCACCGGGCGGGCGGGCCGCAGGGGCATCGACGTCGAGGGCCACGCGGTCGTGCTCTGGCAGCCCGGCTTGGACCCGGGCGCGGTGGCGGGCCTCGCGGGCACCCGTACCTACCCGCTCAACTCGTCCTTCCGCCCGTCCTACAACATGGCGGTCAACCTGACCGCCCGCGTCGGCAGGCAGAAGGCGGCCACCCTCCTTGAGTCGAGCTTCGCCCAGTTCCAGGCCGACCGCGGCGTCGTCGGCCTGGCCAGGCGGCTCCGCCGCCTCAGGGAGGCGACCGACGGCCTGGCCAGGCAGGTCACCTGCGACCGCGGCGACTTCATGGAGTACGCCGAGATGCGCCGCAGGCTCACCGAAGCGGAACGCGGCCAGTCAAGGGGCCGCGCCTCCGCCCAGTACGCCGAGGCCAGGAGAGGCCTCGCCACGCTCAGGCGCGGCGACATCATCCGCGTCCCCGCTGGCCGCAGGGCCGGCCTCGCGGTGGTACTGAACCCGCCGCCGGCCGGCGACGAGTTCTCGCCCAACCGCGCCGACGGCCCCCTGGTCCTCACCGTCGGCGGCCAGCTCAAGCAGCTGTCCGCGACCGACTTCCCGGTGCCCGCCGACCCCGTCGACCGGCTTCGGATCCCGAACTCGTTCAGCGAGCGGTCACCGAAGCACCGCCGCGACCTGGTCTCCGCGATGCGCTCCAAGATCGCGGGGCGCGAGTTTGACCCGTCGCCGCCCCACCACGGCAAGCACGGCCGCCGCGCAGGCCAGCTGGCCCAGGGTGGTGCCGGTGATGAGTATCCCGAACGGGTTCGCGGCTCCGCCCGTGACGAGGACGATTTCGACGAGGGAGTAAGCCGAAGTCGTTCGGAAGCCGATGACGAGCATGACGACATCGCCGAGCTGCGGCGCAGGCTGCGCCGTCATCCGTGCCACGCGTGCCAGGACCGCGAGCAGCACGCCAGGTACGCCGAGCGCTACTTCCGCCAGAAGAAGGAAGCCGACGAGCTCGAGAGCCAGGTCGCGGCCCGCCGCCACGTGATCGCGCGGACCTTCGACCGGGTCTGCGAGGTCCTCGACGCGCTCGGTTACCTGGACGGCGACACGGTCACCCCGGCCGGCCAGCGGCTGACCCGGCTGTACTCCGAGCTCGACCTGCTGGCGGCCGAGTGCCTGCGCCGGGGCCTGTGGGAGGGCCTGAACCCGGCCGAGCTCGCCGCGTGCGTGTCGGTGCTGTCGTTCGAGTCGCGCAGGCAGACCGAGGACGCGGGACCCGCCCGGCTGCCGAAGGGCCCGGTCCACGACGTCCTCACCACGATGGGAAGGACCTGGGGCGAGCTTGACCACCTGGAGAAGCGCAACCACCTGTCCTTCCTCCGCGAGCCAGACCCCGGCTTCGTGTGGGCGGCCTACCGCTGGGTCCGTGGCGCCAAGCTGGAAGACGTACTCGACTCGGTCCCCGGCCTGACTCCCGGCGACTTCGTCCGCTCGATGAAGCAGCTCATCGACCTGCTCGACCAGATCGCCGTCGCCTCAAGGGACCCGGACGCGGACGGGTCCCGCCGGAACGAGCGACCAGCGCGCGAGCCCGCGCCGAAGAACAGGGACGTGGCTTCGACCGCCCGCGCCGCCATCGACGCGATGCGTCGCGGCGTCGTCGCGTACACGACGCTGGCCGACTGAACTCCGGCTTCTCCCCGAGGCCCGACAGCTACGATTCGATGCCCCGCGCCCGGTTCCACGCTTGTGCGGCCTGGTAGGCGTCGATGAGGCCCCAGACCCAGAAGCCGAAAAGGCCCGCGAAGCCGATGATGACGATAGTGAGCACCCACGAGATGATGTAGCCGACGAGAATAATGACGCCGGTGTTCGTCTTCCCGGCGTACATGGAACCCACGCCGGGCAGGAAAAACGAGATCAGGAGTGCGACACCCGCGTTCTTTGGAACCACCCGCATGAGGGGCGGCGCCGCGTAGCCCGGTGGATAGGGCTGCTGGTACGGGGCGGGCGGATAGCCGTTCTGCCCCTGCGGCTGCTGGTATTCCTGGCTGACCGGTGGCTGCTGATATGCCTGCGCACCGGGAGCGTTCCAGTCCTGACCCTGAGACATCGCGGCCCCCTCTTTTACGCACGTATGAAGTAACGGAGAGCTTATTGGAGAATGCTATTACTGGCTGATGGGTGACGATCATCGTAGATGAAACGTTACGGAATTCCGTGCATTTATCGATCCTTGTGTCGAAGTGCTGGTTATTTATCCCTTTTGTGAGGGAAAGTGAATCGGGCCTATTTCCCACAAAAAACTCCTGGCCCGCACGGAACCCGGAATTCCCGCCGGCCGTCCGGTCCCGCATCCGGGGCCGCGGTCCGGGTACGCCATGGTTCCATAGGCGCTGGCTATGGGTTGCGCCACGAAGTGGCATTAGTGCTGATGTAAAGCCAGCGGCTACCGTGAAGGGGAGTCGTTCAGGAGGTGTCAGCCATGTCAAGCTCAGTCGTCGAACTGCCGAACGTCACCGGTACATGCCCGGAGCTCCTATCCGCCGCCGTCCGCCGCGCGGTCCGCTCCGGGGGCTCATGGCAGGAGACGGCCGACCGGGTGGTCACCGCCCTGCGCGGCCGCCTGCCCGGGCCGCGACTCCTCTCTCCCGAGCAGCTCGCCGGCGACCCGAGCGGCTACCAGACTCACCTGGTCCACGCCGAGCCCGACGGGTCGTTCTCGATCGTGGTGATGGTCTGGCTGCCTGGCCAGCGCACCCCGGTCCACGACCACCTCGCCTGGTGCGTGACCGCGGTCCTGCAGGGCACCGAGTACGAGGAAGTCTTCCGGCTTGTCCCCGAGGGACCGAACGCCCGCGGCGGCCACCTCGAAGCGGTCGCGCGGCACGCCAACCCGGTCGGCACGGTCAGCGGCTTCGCCCCGCCGGGCGACATCCACCAGGTCACGAACACCGGCGACGCGGCCGCCGTCTCGATGCACGTCTACGGGACCGACATCACCCGCGTCGGCTCCAGCGTCCGCCGCGTCTACGACCTCCCGGTCCGCTAACCGATAACAGCAAGAAGCGCCCCGCGCAACGCCAAGAGGTCACGCGTCACGCCTGCCTCAAGTCAAAGGATCTTGGGGCGCCGCTTCCTGCTTGCCCGTAGCCGGGCCGGTCCCCTGCGGGCCGCCGGCCGTCCGGGGCAAGACCGCGGGTCGCCGCAGGGGAACACCCCGCAGACAGCCGTCTCACCGCCATAAAATAGAACAAAACACCGGTCACAATGCGCCTGCTAGATTACTGCGGGTCAAAAGTGGCGATATCTGCCCCTGATGACCCTCGATCACGGAAACAGCCGGCCCGCAGCACCCGCAAACCGGGGCACAACGGGCGAACCGGCCGGCCTTCCGGGGCCGCACACCCGGATGACCCGCGATCTCAGTGTCAACGGCACCCGAGAACCCGCCCGAGGCAAAGACAAGACGCGAAACCGACGGACAGCGGGACCACGACACACCCGGGACGGGCAACTCGATAACCGACGTGCCCATATCGCGGTGGATGACCCACGCTCTCGTGGGCTCCCATGGGGGCGCGGCTGTTGGGGGTGGTGAGGCGGCAGACCAGCCCGCCACCGTCGGGGCGAGGACCCCGGCGAGGACCCCGAGAAACTGTTA
>JAWWPV010001240.1:0-3597 GCA_033854775.1 Trebonia sp. | reverse complement strand
CGTACTCCTTGCCGTTGATGGCGGCCGGGCGGCCCCGCTCGAAGGTGACCGTCACGTCCTCGGCCAGGACCTCGACGGCCGGGTCCCAGAAGCGGACGCCCATGATCGGCTCGACGAGCTCGACGCTCGCGTCGAGGTGCTCGAGCTGCTTGGCCTCGTGGGTGGCGCCCCAGATGTTCGCGTCGGTGGAGTAGGCCTTCTCCTTGCTCGCCCGGTAAGGGAGCCCGCGGTCGGTCAGCCACTGGGACATCTCGGCCCGGCCGCCGAGCTCGCCGACGAACTCCGCGTCGAGCCAGGGCTTGTAGACGCGCAGCGACGGGTTGGCGAGCAGGCCGTAGCGGTAGAACCGCTCGATGTCGTTGCCCTTGTAGGTGGAGCCGTCGCCCCAGATCTGCACGTCGTCCTCGAGCATGGCGCGGACCAGGAGCGTGCCGGTGACCGCGCGGCCAAGTGGCGTGGTGTTGAAGTACGCGCGGCCGCCCGACCTGATGTGGAAGGCGCCGCACGTGAGGGCGGCAAGGCCCTCCTCGACGAGGGGCGCCCTGCAGTCGACGAGCCGGGCGCCCTCGGCGCCGTACGCGCCCGCGCGGCCGGGGACGGACGCGACGTCCGGCTCGTCGTACTGGCCAAGGTCGGCGGTGTAGGTGTAGGGGACCGCCCCCTTCTCGCGCATCCACGCGACAGCGACCGACGTGTCCAGGCCGCCGGAGAAGGCGATCCCGACGCGTTCACCGACAGGAAGAGAGGCGAGCACCTTGGTCATGACTGAAATTATATGCACATGACTGCATGACCATGCAATGCCTTCCGGCGGAACCTTGCCCGCCTCCCCGGCTTCTTGCTGTTATCCGCCACGCGGGGCGCCGCGGTCATCGTCCCACGTGTCACGTAGATGCGCGCTGGTCCGCCTGCCCGCATCCGGCCGCGCGGATTCAAGCAGGCCACTTTACGCAGTAAATGCCACTATTTCCCTTAAAAGGCAAACCTGTAATTCTTCCTGTTTTACGCTTCGACTTACCGCCTGTAGGCCGCACATCAGGAGGAATTCCTTGTTCCGTTCACGCATGCGCATTCTCGCGCCCCCAATCGCAATAGCCTTGATGGCACTTTCGGGCTGCGGGGGCGCGGCCGCAACTGCCGGAAGCACTAGCCCGAACGGGCTACAGAAAACGACACTTAACGTAGCCGTCGTGCCGGCGGTCGATTCCGCCGGCTTTTTCGTCGCGCTGCACCAGGGCCTGTTCGCCAAGCAGGGCCTGACCGTCCACTACACCCCCGCCGTCAGCAGCGACGCGGTGATCAGCCAGCAAATCGCCGGGCAGTACGACATTACCGGCGGGAACTACGTCTCTTACATCCAGCATTACGTAGATGATCACCAGCCGCTTGAGATCATCGCCGAGGGATCGGTGATGCAGCAGGGGACGCAAGCGATATACACGATGCCGAACTCAAAAATCAAGACCCTTTCTAACCTGAAAGGGCACCTGCTCGGCATCAACGCACCCCTCAACATTAACTACCTGCTCGCCGCCTCGGTGCTCACCGAGAATGGCATCAAGCTGACCCAGGTGGGCTTCCCCACCGCGCCGATCCCGTTCCCGAACATGGCGGCGGAGCTCGCCGCGGGGAAGATCGACGCGGCCGCGATGCCCGAGCCGTTCGCGACCGCCGCCGAGCAGCAGTACGGCGCGGTCGAGCTCGCCGACCTCAACCAGGGCGCCACCGAGCAGTTCCCCATCCAGGGGTACGTCGTGACGAAGGCCTGGGCCGCGCGGAACCCCGGCACCCTCAGGGCCTTCATCACGGCGCTAGCACAGGGCCAGCAGCTCGCCGACACCAGCCGGTCCTCGGTCGAGCAGGCGATGGAGTCCCTCAGCGGGCCGCAGAACGGGGAGATCCCGCCGATCGTCGCCGCAGTGATGGCGGTGAACATCTACCCCACCGCCATCGACAAGGTCAGGATCCAGCGCGTCGCCGACGTGATGTTCCAGTTCGGCCTGCTGCGCGCCCGGTTCAACGTCACGCCGATGATCGGCCCCTGACGCGCCGGGCCCGCAGGCCCCGTCCGGGGAACCGCTGACGACATCGTCAGCGGTTCCCCGGAAGCGCGGGCCGACCGCGACACGGCGGCCCCGCGGGAAGCACCGCCGCGGGATCCCGGTTATTAAATGACATGACAGCAACAGCCGCCGACCTCGGAACGGGTTCGCGGCTTCGCCCTGACGCGTCCGCCCGCTCAGTGGCGGTGGTGGTCATCGGCGCCGGCCAGGCCGGGCTTTCTGCCGCCTATCACTTGCGCAGGCGCGGCCTGGAGTACGTGGTGCTCGACGGCGAGGACGCGCCTGGCGGCGCCTGGCGGCACCGCTGGCGGTCCCTGCGGATGGCGACAGTGAACGGGATCTTCGACCTTCCCGGCATGCCGCAGCCGCCCGTCGACCCCGCCGAGCCCGCCGCCGACGCGGTGCCCCGCTACTTCGCGGCGTACGAGCGGGAGTTCGGCTTCCCCGTCCTGCGCCCCGTCCGCGTGCACGCCGTGCGCGACGCTGACGGCGGCCCCTTGGCCGGCGGCCCGTTCACCGGAGGTCCCGCCGCTGACGGCCTTGCCGGCGGCGGCCTGCTCGTGGAGACCAGCCATGGCACCTGGGCGGCCCGGGCAGCAATCAACGCCACCGGCACGTGGAGCTCGCCGAACCGGCCCTGGTACCCCGGCCTTGAGAGCTTCGCGGGCCGCCAGCTGCACGTCGCGCAGTACGTCAGCGCGGCGGAGCTCGCCGGCCGGCATGTCGTCGTGGTCGGCGGCGGCATCTCCGCGGTCCAGCTCCTTGACGAGATCTCGCGGGTGACGACGACCACCTGGGTCACCCGCAGGGAGCCGACGTGGATCGACGGGGAGTTCACGCCGGAGACAGCCGGCCGGACGGCCGTCGCCCGGGTCGAGGCGGACGCGCGCGCGGGGCGCCCCATCGGCTCCATCGTCTCCTACACCGGCCTGGCGTGGACCCCGTACGCGCGGGCCGCCGCCGAGCGCGGCGCCCTGGTCAGGCACCCGATGTTCACCGCGATCGAGCCGAACGGCGTCCGCATGGCCGACGGGTCCTTCCAGCCGGCGGACGTGATCGGCGTGGGCGACCGGCTTCCGCCAGGCCATCGACCACCTCGCCCCGCTGCGGCTGCGCAGCGACCTCGGAGGCATCGCCATGGACGGCACCGCCGTCGCCGCGGACCGGCGGGTCCACCTGATCGGCTACGGCCCGTCCCAGTCGACCGTCGGCGCCAACCGCGCCGGCCGCGCCGCCGCGACGGCGGTCAGCAGGCTCCTGCGCGCCGCCTGAGCACCCGGCGCCGTAGCAAGCGACGCCGCGCTCCGCGCTTCTTGCTGTTATCTCCCGGATGCGCTTGGGTGCCGCCGGGACGGCGCGGTACCTTGCGAGGACGACCACAGGCTGGAGGGTAGATGCCCGGATTGACATGGCTGGTGCAACAACCCGGGTCGCGAGGCTTCCCGGGCTGGCTGTGCATCACGTTCGTGCGCGGCAGCGTCGAGCTGGCGGTGCTGGCAGGCCTCGGGGTGGACCCGGATGACGCCATGGCCCC
>JAWWPV010001239.1:0-3342 GCA_033854775.1 Trebonia sp. | reverse complement strand
CCACCGCGGCGCCAAGCCCGTAGCGCTCCGCGAGCACCGCGACCGTGAACGGCCCGTGCGTCCGCGCCCACCGCGCCACCAGGTCGCCAAGCGGGTCGGGCAGTACCTCGGTGAACGCCTCGGGGATGCCGACAGGCAGCGCCACCCCCAGCGCGTCCCGCAGCCGCCCGGCATCCTCGACCGCCGCCCACATCGGCTGCCCCGCCACCCGTACTTCAATGGCGCGGCGGGAAGCCGACAGCCCGGCGAGCCATCCAGCCGCAGCCCCGGCGTCAACACACCGCAGGGCCACCTCGTCCGAGGTCAGCGGCCCTGACGTGCGCAGCAGGTCGGCCACGGCCTCCGCGTCCCTGCACCGCCGGCCTTCCGACAGGTGCTGGAGGTCGGCCTCCGTCTCCGCCACGACCGCCGGGTCGAGCAGCTCCCGGAGCGCCTCGGTGCCGAGGAGTTCCGCGAGCAGCGCCGGGTCGAGCGCGAGTGCCTGCGCGCGCCGCTCGGCGAGCGGCGCGTCCCCCTCGTACATGAACGCGCCGACGTACCGGAAGAGCAGGTTCTTCCCGAAGGGGCTCGGCGTGACGGTCTCCACCTCGACGAGGCGGATCCGCCGCGCGGCGAGGTCGCGGAGCACCTCGGTCAGCGCGGGCACGTCGAACACGTCCTGGAGGCACTCACGGACGGTCTCAAGCGTGATCGGGAACCCGGGGAACTGCGCGGCGATCTCAAGCAGCTGCGCCGACCGCTGCCGCTGCTGCCACAGGGGCGTCCGCCGCCCCGGCTGCCGCCGGGGGAGCAGCAGCGCCCGCGCGGCGCACTCGCGGAACCGGGAGGCGAACAGCGCGGACCCGCCGACCTCCGCGGTGATGATGTCGCCGATCTCCTCGGGGTCGAGCAGCGCGATCCCGGCGGGCGGCGGCTCGTCGGAGTCGGGCACCCGGATGATGATCCCGTCGTCGGTGTGCAGCGCCTGCACGTCCATCCCGCCGTAGCGCTCGCGGAGCCGCGCCGTGATCGCCAGCGCCCAGGGCGCGTGCACCCGGTCGCCGTAGGGGGAGTGCAGCACGACCCGCCAGTCGCCGAGCTCGTCGCGGAACCGCTCGACGACCAGCGTCCGGTCGTCGGGGACGTGCCCGGTGGCGGCCCGCTGATCGGAGAGGTACGACACGAGGTTCCCTGCCGCGAGCGCGTCGAGCCCGCTCGCGGTCAGCGATGCGACGGCCGCCTCCTCCGGCAGGGCGGCCAACTCGCGCACCTTGGCGCCGAGGGCCTTGCCGAGCTCGGCGGGCCGCCCCTGCGTGTCGCCGTGCCAGAACGGCAGCTTGCCCGGCTGGCCGGGCGCGGGCAGCACGAGCACCCGGTCGGGCGTGATGTCCTCGATCCGCCACGACGAGGCGCCGAGCACGAACACGTCGCCGACCCGCGACTCGTACACCATCTCCTCGTCGAGCTCCCCGACCCGGCGGGGCGCGCGGGCCGACTCCGCGGAGGTGGGCAGGAAAACACCGAAGTACCCGCGGTCCGGGATCGTCCCACCGCTGGTCACCGCCAGCTTCTGCGCGCCGGGCCGCCCGTGGATCACCCCGGCGACCCGGTCCCACACGACCCGCGGCCGCAGCCCCGCGAACTCCTCACCGGGGTAGCGCCCGGCGAGCATGTCGAGCACCGCCTCAAGCACGGGCCTGGTCAGCGTCGCGAACGGCGCGGACCGCCGGACCACGGCCTCAAGGTCGTCGACCGCCCAGTCGTCGAGCGCGGCCATCGCGACGACCTGCTGGGCGAGCACGTCGAGCGGGTTGCGCGGTATGCGCAGCTCCTCGATCGCGCCGGCCTGCATCCGGTCGGCGACCACGGCGGCCTGCACCAGGTCGGCGGCGTACTTGGGGAAGATCACGCCGCGCGAGACGTCGCCGACGTTGTGCCCCGCGCGGCCGACCCGCTGCAGCCCGCTGGCCACCGACGGCGGCGACTCGACCTGGATGACCAGGTCGACCGCGCCCATGTCGATGCCGAGCTCAAGGCTTGAGGTCGCGACGACGGCGGGCAGCCGCCCGGCCTTGAGCGCCTCCTCGATCTCGGTCCGCTCCTGCCGGGAAACCGACCCGTGGTGCGCCCTGGCGATGACGACGGTCTCGGCGTCCGCCCCGTCCCCGGACACGCTGCCACCTGGCACTCCGCCGGCGGCGACGAAGGCCCGCTCCGTCGCCAGCTCGTTGAGGCGGCCGCAGAGCCGCTCCGCGAGCCGCCGCGAGTTGGCGAACACGATCGTGGACCGGTGCGCCTGGATCAGGTCGAGCACCCGCTCCTCGACATGCGGC
This sequence comes from Trebonia sp., assembly GCA_033854775.1. Taxonomy (GTDB): domain Bacteria; phylum Actinomycetota; class Actinomycetes; order Streptosporangiales; family Streptosporangiaceae; genus Trebonia. Next base: position 1,030 of record JAWWPV010001239.1, on the reverse strand, counting down.
CAGATCGACCGGCGCGCCACCGGGTCATCGTCGCCGTCCACCGTGTGGTCAGCAGCGCCGGCCTGACCCCCCGTGGGCGACATATCCGACAAGTCCCGCATGTCCGCCACGGGCACGACGACCTCAAGCTCGATCCGCTTCGCGCTCGCGGGCTGCACCACGGTCACCGGCCGCGCCCCGGCGAGGAACGAGGCGACCTCCGACGGTGGCCGCACGGTCGCCGACAGGCCCACCCGCTGTGCCCGCTCGCCGGCAGATCCCCTGAGCGCGTCGAGCCGCTCAAGCGAAAGCGCGAGGTGCGCTCCCCGCTTAGTGCCCGCCACGGCGTGGATCTCGTCCACGATGACCGTCTCCACGCCGCGCAGCGTCTCCCGCGCCTGCGAGGTGAGCAACAGGAACAGCGATTCCGGCGTGGTGATGAGGATGTCGGGCGGGTGCGTCGCGAGTTTCCGCCTGTCTTCCGCCGGGGTGTCCCCGGTCCGCACCGCGACCTGGATGTCCGGCTCGGGCAGGCCGAGCCGCTGTGCCGCCTGCCTGATCCCGGTGAGCGGCGACCGCAGGTTCCGCTCGATGTCCACGGCCAGCGCCTTCAGCGGCGAGACGTACAGCACCCGCGTCCGCCGCTTCCTGTCGGCAGGCACCGGCGCGGCGGCCAGCCGGTCGATCGCCCACAGGAAGGCGGCGAGCGTCTTGCCGGAACCAGTGGGCGCGATCACCAGGGTGTCCGCCCCCTTCCCGCCGGTATCCCGCCCACCGATCGCCCGCCACGCCTGCGCCTGCGCCTGCGTGGGCACGGCGAACGCGGACTCGAACCACGCCCGCGTCGCCGCCGAGAACCCGTCAAGCGCCGCGGCGCTGCTCACCGGCCCACCGCCGGGCACCGCCGGCCCCTTTCCTGTCATCCCTCCAGTCTGCCCCCACCCGCCGACATTCCAGTCCAACCACCCAGGCCCACCGCACTGGGCCGCCGGCCACAGACCAAGTACGTGGGATATTTCAGGCCCCCCGGGGGGCCTGAAATATCCCACGT
>JAWWPV010001238.1:0-2770 GCA_033854775.1 Trebonia sp. | reverse complement strand
CGCCGGGCAAGGTCATCGAGTCGTGGAATCGGCGGCGTGATCCACGAACAGAAGGAGGCCCGCCCCTCATGATGAGGAACAGGCTTACGACGTGGGTCGGGGTGGCCGGATTTGAACCGGCGGCCTCTTCGTCCCGAAGCCAACTAGTGACATGGGCTGCCGGGGATGAAGCATCCCTGGCCTGGGAATCGCCGTCCGTCTGGGTCCGCTGGTGTCCGTCGCTGATGGCGGCGATCGCTACTCACTTGGTTACTCGCGCGCTCTCGTGTCTGGCTGGTGAGTGGTTGCTTAGGAGGTCGTTCCGGACCACGTCGTACCTGCCGTGGCCCAGCTCAGCCAATATGGCAGTTCTCCCTGAGTGTCCGCTCCTAGCCCTGATCTCCCCCACGCTCTGGCACGGACGTGGCACGGGATGACGGCCCTGGCGCTGGCGGGTGCAGGACGCTAACTGTGACAACGCTGTTGCGCCGGACGTGCGCTCCCGGCTCCGGGCTCTGCTCAACGACAATGCCCATGACTGGAGCCGGGTGCTCGGTGAGTTGCACCGACCTCAGCCGAAGATCACAGCGAAAGAGAGAATGACGGGCCTCGTCAACTGGAAGTTGCCGCAAATCAGGCACAAGCGTCTTCGCGCTCCGGGCGGGACCGGCCGGGATGAACCAGTCGGCGATTCGTTCAAGGAGCGCGCCTAGTGGGCCGTCGAGCCCATTGATCAGCGGATCGGGGTCCGTGGCCGTCCTCCTCGCGTCCCGGCGAGATCAGCCTGCCTGGATTGTAGCTTTGCGCAACTGCGGCAGCGAGTGAGTCTTGACGCTTAGTACTGCAACGGCACTTAGTTGACCCGTGAGGGATCGTCAAGCGTCGGGTATTGATATGTCTAGGTCGTTCCTGAGAGCTTCTGCGATTTCCTCTAGGACGGCGTGAGGTGGCATGCCAGGCACCTCGGGCTGCCATGGCCGACGAGGATAGAGCCGGAGGCTCCGGGTCCTGGTTAGACCGGGATCTCGATGAGTAGCGTGGTGCCGTGGCCGGCCGGGCTGGTCACGTCGAACGTGCCTCCGGCCGCCTCGATGCGGTCGCGGAGCCCGACTAGTCCGGATCCTTGGGCGGCGTCGGCGCCGCCGATCCCGTCGTCGCGGATCGCCAGCCGCACGACTGTGTCCGGGGTGTCGAGTTCGACGTGCACGACCGATGCGCGGGCGTGCTTGGCGGCGTTGGCCAGCGCCTCCGATACCGCGTAGTACGCCGCGACCTCCACCTGATCCGGTAGCCGCCGTCGGGTGCGCAGGTCCAGCTCGACTGGCACGGCGGACCGGCGGGCCAGCGCTTTGAGCGCCGGTGTCAGGCCTCGCTCGGACAAGATCGCGGGGTGGATGCCGCGGGAGATCTCCCGCACCTGGTCAAACAGGTCGGTGACCCGATCGGCGATGCGCGACAGGCCGCCTTCTAGCTCGGGCGGCGCCGCTGCCTGCACCTGGCGCAGGTCGAGCATCAGCGAGACCAGCTGCTGCTGGGTGCCGTCGTGCAGGTCACGCTGGATCCGCCGCCGGGCCTCATCCGCAGCGGCGACGATCCGCGCGCGGGAGGCGACCAGCCGCTCGGCGAACCCGAAGTCGTAGTCCTCGGTCCAGCTGCGGCAAAGCTCCTGCGCATAAGCCAGCGGCAACCCCTGTGACCAGTCGTCCACCGGTTCGGGCTCGGGCCAGCGCGTCCGTCGCAACCGTTCATGCAGATCCGCGATCTCGGCTTCGGTGATGCTGACCTCAAATGGCTCGGCGGCCATAGCGGGGCTCCCTTCCTCGGTAAGGCGTTATCGGATCAGATGCAGGTCAGGGTGAAGCCGTCGACCGGCTCGGAGGTGCGGACCGTCTTCGCTGGCTCCCACGCGTGTCGTCAGGTTCGGGTCGGCGGCCGGCGCCAGGGCGCCGGGTCAGGCTGAGGACGAGTCCGGCCAGGGGGAGTGCCGCGAGCACGGCGAGGGCCACCGGCACCGACGCGATGCCGGACAGGCCCGCGACAGCGGCCGGACCGATCCCGCCACCCAGGAAGATCATGAAGTTGAGCAGGCCCTGTGCGGTGTCGCGGTCGCGCGTGGCGACCAGTTCGGGTGCGAGGCCCACCAGTACGGCCTGGGCGCCGGCGAAGCCACACACGGTCAGCGCCGCGCCGACGACGACCGGAATCGGCCCGTTGAAGACCGCGACCACGAGCACGCCGACGACGGTGAGTGCCGCAAGCCCGGCCGACACCTGCCAACCGGTGAACCGGTCGGTCAAGGCGCCGACCAGCCGCCCTGCCAGCACCGAGCAGGCGGCGGCCGGGACCAAGAGCGCGCCGGCTTCGAGGGCGCTACCGCCCGTGGCCTGTTCGATCAGGGACGGGGCGAGGAACAGCACTCCGTAGTAGCCGGCGAAGACCGTCCCGCCGACGAGCCCGGCCGGCAGGAAGCCGCGGGCCGCGATCACCCGCCGAGGCACGAACCCGTCGGGCGTGCGTCGCACGCGCCACCACAGTCCCACGGCGGCGAGCGCCCCGGCGGCAGCCACTATGAGCGTGACCGGAGCGGGCAGGCCGACCGAGTGTGCCTGCAGCAACGTGATCAACGAGCTGGCGAGTACCGACAGCACGGCCGCGCCGACGATGTCGAGTCGCCCGGCCGAGCTGTCCCACTCACCGCCACCGATCAGGGTGAACGTGCGCCTGCCCGCCAATGCGGCCAGCAGGAGGGGCAGCGCGAGGACCGGGATCGCGAGCACGGCACGCCACCCCA
>JAWWPV010001237.1:0-3146 GCA_033854775.1 Trebonia sp. | reverse complement strand
CGAGACACCCGCCGTCGTGCTCGGCCGCCGCCTGGACATCCTCGCCTGGAACGCCGGCGCCGTAGCCCTGTACACCGACTTCGCCCGCCTCCCGGCGCGGCGCCGTAACTACGTCCGCCTGATGTTCACCGACCCGGTAGTCCGCGCCCTGCACGCCGATTGGGAGCACGACGCGCGCAGGGTCGTCGCCTCCCTGCGGATGGAGGCAGCCAAGGACCCCGGCGACCCGGAACTGGCTGTCCTGGTCGGCGAGCTGTCGGTGCAGGACGCCGACTTCCGCACCTGGTGGGCTACCCATCAGGTCGCCGGGACCGGGTACGGCACCAAGCACTACCGGCACGCGCTGGTCGGTGACCTCACGCTCGACTGCGACACGTGGGACAGCCCCGACGGCAGCGGCCAGCGGCTCATGGTCCTCACCGCCGAGCCCGGCACGCCCTCCCATGAGCGGCTGCGCATCCTCGCCTCCTGGAACGCCAAACCGCAGGTGCTATCGGTAACCCCGCTTGAGCAGGATCTTGGCTCCTGACTCGAAGCCCTCGGGGCTGAGCAGTTCGAAGCCGAAGGCGTCGGCGAGCCGGCCGGTCGTGTTGAACGCGGCGCAGGCCGCCAGCGCGTCCTCGACCTGCTGGGGTGAGGCGCCGGCCGCCAGCACTTCCCGCATGTCCTCGGCGTCCACCTTTCCCTCCCTGGTCAGCTTGCCGAGCATCCGCAGCGTGGCCCGGAGCGGCTCCTCGACGGGGGCCGATTCCAGGTCGGCCAGCACCGCCGCGACCCGTGGCGCGTCCTGGTACGCCTGACTTGCGGTCGCGGTGTGGGCGCCGATGCAGAACGCGGACTCGTTCACCTTGGACACGTAGGCGGCCATCAGCTCCCGGTCGCCTACCGACCAGGCGGAAGGCCCGCGCATCGCCTCATGGGTGAACTCCTTTGCCCGGGAGCCGTAGAAATCGGGCCGGTAGAAAACCAGCTTGGCGGCGTCTGGCAGCGGCTGCCCGGACGACACCCGGATGAGCGCGAAGAGCAACTTGGTCCCGGGGCCGTAACCGCGGTTGAGGATGTCAAGTCGCATTGTCCGGCTCCCCGTTGACGGTCGCTTCGGCCAGGGCTGCCAGTCCCGCTTCATACATCCGGGCGGACTGGCCGACCGCGGCGCATATCACCAGTTCGAAAAGCTGGTCCTCGCTGCAGCCCGATGCCTTTGCCGCAGCGAAGTCCGCGTCGGTGACCTGCGCCGGCCTCGTGGCGACCTTGCCGATCAGCGCGTTCAACGGCGGGGGAAGGCCGTCGTTGCTGAAGGCACGGGCTCGTTGCTCCGCGGATGCCCTGCCCGCTCCGTTCAGGACGCGATCCACCAGGGCTTGGTGCGCTGCTCGCTTCTTGTCCTCATCCGGCACGGCGCCCTCCGCCTCTCCCGCTCGGCTACCTGCCCTCATCTATACGACGATCGGCGCGCGGCCGAACATGACACGCCGCCGAGAGAAATGTACCTGCCGCCCCGGCAGAGGCCGCTTCGTCACCGCGCGAGCCTGGCCAGTACCAGGTCGGTGACCGGCTGCCCGGCCCGTTCGGCCGCGTCGATGCCGGCCGTGCCCTCGCGCCTGACGATCTCGGTGACCAGGTGGTATACCAGTGCGCGGGCCAGCAGCTGGTCGAGTTCCGGCTCACCGGCGAGCCGGCCGAGCACCTGGTGCGGCAGCCGCCGGTTGGCTCCCCGCGAGCGCTGGTTCCAAAGAGTATCGCGGTCTCACCGCCATAAAATAGAACAAACCAACGAGCGTAACGGGGCTATTTCGCGATTGCGGGTCAAAAGTGGCGATATCCGCCCTCGGTGACCCTCGATCACGGAAACAGCCGGCCCGCAGCACCCGCAAACCGGGGCACAACGGGCGAACCGGCCGGCCTTCCGGGGCCAGGCACCCGGATGACCCGCGATCACAAGCGGCCAGCGCCACCCGAGAACACGTCACAAGGACAGGCAAGACGCGAAACCGACGGCCCGCGGGACCGCGACAGGCCCGGGACGGGCAACTTGAAAACCGACGCGCCCCATCCGCGCGGGGCGGCCAGTGACTACGCAGCCGTACTCGCCCCCAGGTAGGCCTCCCACTGGGGGTCTCCGTCGAACTGGGCGCCGATGAGGCGCCAGTGCGCTCCTTTCGGGACAGCGGGCGCAACGGGGAGAGTCCAGCCGAGCTCGGATAGCAGGCGGTCGGCTTTGCGGTGGTTGCACATCTGGCAGGCGGCGACGCAGTTCTCCCAGGTGTGCTGACCACCCCGGCTCCGCGGGAGCACGTGGTCGATCGTCTCGCCGTGCCGGCCGCAGTAGGCGCACTTGTAGTTGTCCCTGCGCATCAGCGCCGCCCTGGTCAGCGGGACGCGGTTGCGCTTCGGGATGCGCACGTAGCGACGGAGTCTGATAACGGATGGGGTGGCAACTTCGACCCTGGCGGAGTGCAGCATCCGCCCACCGGTGTCGTGATGGACAATCTCTGCCTTGTCGCCCAGGACCAGGCAGACGGCCCGCCGGAGACCGACGGTGGTCAGAGGCTCGTAGGTGACGTTGAGCAGCAGCACGCGACGCACGTGATACCTCCGCAGGTACCGTTGTGAGGCGCCGCTCACACCGCCGGGACTGGATCTGTCCGGCGTGACCGAAGCCACGTGCCTCCGCCAACAGATCTAGAGTACAAGGCAATCTGTGGATTCTTGGTTAATGGCTGGTAACGAGCTGCGGTTAAGGTGCGGTTATGGCTTCATTTCCCGGCGGCTACCCTGCCGCGCGCCGACTGGACCTAGTCGAGGATTTGCACGGCTACCGTGTCGCCGACCCCTACCGCTGGCTGGAGGACGCCGACTCGCCGGAGACGCGACAGTGGCTCGCCGCCGAGGATGAGCTGTGGGCCGGCTACCGGGCCGGGCTGCCCCGCGGGGACGAGTTCGCGGCCCGGGTGCGCGAGCTGCTGCGCGTCGGGTCCGTGGGCCTGCCGACCTGGCGCGGGCCGACCCGGTTCGGCATGCGGCGCGACCCCGACCAGGAGCACGCGGTTCTCTACGTCTGCGACCAGGCGAACGGGCCAGGCGGGGACGAGCGGGCCCTGATCGACCCAGTCGCGATCGACCCGACGGGGCGCACGTCGCTCGAC
>JAWWPV010001236.1:0-3183 GCA_033854775.1 Trebonia sp. | reverse complement strand
CCGGCGCCCTTCCGCTTAGCTGCTGTTCTTACCGCCCCGCCGGGAACCCGCTACGCGGCCCGGCAGGCCATGCCGTCAGGCAGGAATCCGGCCATCCCTGGACGGGTCGCGCACCTCCAGCTGGTGGACGATCCGCTCGGTCGTCGCCTCGTGCACCGCGAGGTCGGCGAGCGCGAGGACGCCCACCGCGATCGCGTCAGCGAAGACCAGCCAGGTCAGGGCCGTACCAGAGAAGACCAGGGCCGCGACGAGCGACCACAGCCCGACTAGCGCGAGCAGGCCGTGCCCGAACCGGTGCGAGGACTTCTTCGCCGCCGCGGCGCTTGCCGCCGCGAGAACGGTGATGCCAACCGACACGCCAAAGGCGGTCCAGCCGGCCGTGCCGGCTGCCCATGCCATCGACGTGACGGTCAGGAATGCGCCTGCCACCACGAACAGGCTGTCAAGCAGGAAACGAGAGCTGAGCTTCATGACTGAGCACCTCCTGTGCGCTGCCCGAGGCAGCGCAACCCGTGTCCTTCTCCAGATCACAAGGCGGGTCGCTGGCGGCCACCTGCTCTCGGGGGGCGACCGTCCGGCTCGTCTGGCGGCTCATTGTCCGCCAGTCGTTAGCAGCGCATAGGCGGCAAGCTATATTTCGCGGGGGAATGTCCGTATGGCCATTTCGCTGACAACGGTGTCATAAGAACAGTGCCGCGGACGAGCAGCCCCGCCACCGTTCGGGATCATCCGTGGCCGTCGCGGTGACTACCGGCGGGGGCCGGATAACCTCAGCGGGAGAAGACGGCGCGGGATAGAGAGGGCTAGACACATGGCGGATGAGACGCAGGCCACCGAGGCGGTCCAGGCGGCCGCGCGGGCGGCGCGGGCCGCGGCGCCCAGCCTCGCCGGCGCTTCCGACGGCGCGATCGACGCCGCGCTCGGCGCGATGGCCGGCGCCCTCCAGGATGCCGCCACCGCGGTGCTCGCCGCCAACGCCGACGACATGCGGGCGGCGGCGGCGGGCGGGCTGCCTGCCGGGGTCCGCGACCGGCTTCGGCTGGACGAGGGGCGGCTGAAGGCGATGGCCGCGCAGCTAGAGATCCTCGCCGGGGTCGAGCCAGAGCCCGCTTCCCGCAAGATCCGCGACCTGCCAGGCGGGCTGGTGCTCGCGGAGCGCCGCCGCCCGGTCGGGGTGATCGGCGCGAACTTCGAGGCCAGGCCGAACGTCGTCGTGGACATCGCCTCGCAGCTCGTTAAGTCACGCAACGCGGGCGTGCTGCGCACCGGGAGCGCGGCGCTGCGCTCGGCGGCAGCGCTGGCCGATGAGGTCATCGCGCCGTCGCTGGCCGGCGCCGGCCTCGACCCCGCCGTCGTCCAGCTGGTCCGGGTGCCCGGTCAGGCGGCCGCGTACGCGCTGGTCCGCGAGCCGAAGCTGATCCCCCTCGTTATCCTGCGCGGCAGCGGCGACTCTACCCGCGCGCTGGCCGCGGAAGCGGCGGCGCACGGGGTCCGCACGCTGGCGCACGCCGACGGTGGCGGGGTGCTTTACCTTCATTCTTCCGCCGAACGAGTGGTGGCTTCGACTTTGATCGCGAGCAGCCTCGACCGGCTTGGCGTGTGCAACCGGCTGAACCTGCTGCTCCTCGACGACCAGCTGTGGGACGCCTGGCTGCCGGGGATCACCGAGCAGCTGGCCGGGCTCGGCATCAAGGCCTCGCTCCCCCCGCACGACCATCCGCTCGGCTACGAGTGGGCGCTCGACTCGGAACGCGAGGCCACGGTCACCGTCGCCCCGGCCGCGGGCCCGGCCGCGGCGGCCGCGATCGCCAACGACGAGACCTCCGGCCTGGCGGCCGGCATCGCCGCGACCGACACAGCCGCCGCGCGGGAGTTCCTCGCGGCCTACGCGGGGACTGGCGCCTTCTGGAACGCGACGACCAGGCTGCTCGACGGGTTCAAGCTGCTTGAGGTGCCAGAGACCGGGATCAACCTGGACGCGGTGCCGGGCCCGCGCGGCCCGGTGACCTTCCGTGACCTGTCCCTGCGGCAGTTCGTAGTCACGCCGGCGCTGGTGTGATGCTTTTGGATCTTGATGACCATTTGCCTGCGCCGCGCTGGCTTGTGTGCCGATACTCAGCATGTGGTGGGCGATGACTTCCCGCGGGTGCTTGCGGACGCCCAGGGCGGCAGCGAAGACCAGTTCGCGGTCCTGTGGCGTGATGCGAACCCCGCTCTCCTTCGCTATCTGCGTGTTCTCGCCCCGGAGAACGCCGAGGACATCGCCGCGGAGACCTGGGTCAACGTCGTCCGTGGACTGCCGCGGTTCATCGGCGACGAGGCGGCCTGGCGGGCCTGGCTGTTCACGACCGCACGACGGCGGCTGATCGATCAGGCGAGGCTCCGCAAGCGGCATCCAGCCGAACCGCTGGAGGACGTCAGCGCGGCCGAGATGCCGAGGACGCCCGACGCGGCCCAGATCGCGCTGGACAACATGGCGACGGAGTCCGCGATCGCGCTGCTCTCCCAGCTCCCGCCCCCGCAGGCCGAGGTGATCATGCTCCGCGTCGTCGCGGGGCTCGACACCGATGTGGTCGCCGAGCTTCTCGGGAAGACCCCGGGCAACGTCCGGGTGATGGCGCACCGTGGGCTGAAGAAGCTGGAAGACCTGCTCGGACGAGCCGGCGTCACGTCACGCGCGGGTGTAACACTTTGAGCGACTTTGGCGTTCCGGACGATGACATGTCAGACAGCCTGCCACCGCACGGTGGTCCCGACCCGTTCGACGGGTGGGACCTGGAAGGCCTGCTGTCCGGCGAGAATGTCTGGCTCCCCGGCGGGATGCGGCCGGTGGCCGTTACCCTGGCCTCGCTGCGCTCCGCTCCGATGCGCGCCGAGCTGGACGGCGAGGCGCAGGCGAGGGCGGCGTTCCGTGGGATCATGTTGCCTGGCGGGAGCGGACCCGCCCGGCCGGGCGGCGGAGCTGGCGACGCACGCACGCTGATCCTGCCCGCGCGGGCGGGCGACGCCGGGCCGCACGCGGCGACGCGTCCCCGTCACTCTCATCGCCGGCCGCCGCGGCGCGGGCGGCGGTCGAAGGCGCTGGTCGGTGGCGTCGGCGGCGCCGCCGCGGTCGTGCTCGTGGGTGGCATCGCGCTCGCGGGCGTGTTCTCTGGCGTCGGCGGGCACCCGGGACTGCTCGGG
>JAWWPV010001235.1:0-8225 GCA_033854775.1 Trebonia sp. | reverse complement strand
CCGCACCGGACGAGGCCGGGCCGGCCGCGGTCGAGCCGGCCCCGCCGCTGGAGCACCCGGCCAGCGCCGCCGCCAGGACACACCCGGCGCCGGCAATCGAGATAAAGCGCTTGTTCGCACCCACTGGTCCTCCTGGAGAGCGATGGACGACATGACGTCAGGAAGCGACCGGCCAGCCGGGCAGCAGGTTAAGTTCCCTGCATGTCCGCTGCCCGTCGATGGTCTGCCCGTTGAGCTTGCCGGCGTCCGGCGAGTTGACCAGCCACTCCGCGACCGCGCCGATGACGTCGGGCGGCGTCATGGCCGAGGCGTCGAAGCCCCACTCGGCCATGTCGATGGCCATCCGCTCGGTGCCGACCAGGCCCGGCTCGATGTTGAAGAACAGCACGCCGGTGCCCGCCAGCTCCTTGGACAAGATGCCGGCCTGGCGGTGGATGGCCGCCTTGCTGACGCCGTAGCCCATGCCCCAGCCGCCCTCGCCGATGGGGGCGGGCGGGTCCATGACGGCGCACCCGGAGGTGATGTTGAGGACGATGCCGCGGCCGCGGGCGATCATCCGCGGCAGCACCAGCTTGGTCAGGTAAATCGGCGAGATCGCGTTGGCCTGGATCTGCTTCTCGATCAGTTCCACCGGCGCGTCCATGAACCGGTCCATGTGACCGGGGCCGATGTAGCGGCCGTTGTTCACGAGAACATCGATGTGACCCCACCGCTCCTGCACGGTGGCCACCGCGGCACCCAGTGACGTGCGGTCGAGCAGGTCGAGGTAGACCGAGAGGGCCTTGCGTCCCGCCGCCTCGATTTCGGCCGCCGTCGAGTTGAGGGAGCCCGGCAGCGGGGTCAGGTTCGACTTGCGCACCGTGGGCGAGTGCTCGCGGGCCTCGCCCTCGGCAATCGTGCGGGCCCCGATGGCCACGTCGTAGCCGCCCTGGGCGAGATGGCGGGCAATCGCCTTCCCAATTCCCCTGCTCGCCCCGGTTACCAGGGCGACTTTGGAGTCGTTGTTCATTGAGCACCTCCGAAGGACACCGCGGCATCGGCGGCTGAGCAGCAAGCTAACATCGCGATGCTTTCAATTACTTTTCACTCGGCTGGCACCGCTAGCCACAAAAACAGACAGCCGGCAGAAAGCATTGGACGGGTAACGTCACGTCATCAGGCTCGCCGCAGAGTCCATGTTTCGCAGGTGCGCGCGGAATGCCGCTTATTACTGCGTTCCTTTAGCCGTGGAGGAAGAGATGAGCGAGATTAGCCCCGCCGAGAAAACGGCGGACCGAATGGAGATTGAGGATCTGGCCCGGCGGTACGCGCACGGCATCGACGGCCGCAACTGGGATCAGGTGGACGCCTGCTTCCTGCCGTCGGCGGCGGTCCGGGGAACGGCTTATTCGGGCCCGTACCCGGAGTACATGGGATCCCTGCGCGGGGCCGTGGAGAGCTACCGCACGACGATGCACTTCTTCGGGAACCAGCTCACCGAGGTCAGCGGCGACACCGGGCACTGCGTGACCTACGGCGTCGCCTACCACCTCGGCAGCGGAACCGGCGGCGATTTCGTGATCGGCGTGCGCTACACCGACGACGTAGTCCGCGCGGACGGCCGGTGGGTGATCAGCGGCCGCGTGGTCGAGGGCATCTGGCGCCAGCCGCTCGGCTCGGAGGTGACCGAGCTTTCCGTGCCGTCGGAAAGCTAACTTTTTTGTCAAATCAAAATTTGACTTGCAAATGCGAAAGTCGTTCACTGGTCCTGAGAATTCGGCGTGCCTATCGACGCGGAGGACGACGTGATGACCCGCGGAATGAACCGGTCGGCGGTGACCGGCGTGCCCCCCAAGCCGGCCGGCGGAACCCCTGATTTCCGGACAACCCTCGGCCATTTCGCGTCCGGGATCGTAATCATCGCCGCCATGCACGAGGGGCGGCCGGCCGGACTGTCAATCCAGTCATTCGCCTCGCTGTCGCTCGACCCCCCGCTGGTGTCGCTGAGCGTGTCCCTGTCCTCGTCGACCTGGCCGGTCATCGCCGAGGAGGGCAAATTCTGCGCCAGCATCCTGTCCGCGGACCAGGAGGCTCTCTGCCGGCGGTTCGCGGTCAGCGGCGCTGACAAGTTCGCGGGAGTGCCCTGGACCGCGAGCCCGCGAACGCGGAGCCCGCGCATCGACGGGGCACTCGCGTGGGTCGACTGCGCCGTCCGGTCCGTGTACCAGGCGGGTGACCACTGGCTGATCGTGGCCGACGTGCTCGACCTCGGCCGGGGCGGCAGGCCCGCGCCGCCCCTGCTCTTCTACCAGGGCGCCTTCGGCACGCTCAGCGTGCCGGGGCGGCCCGCTAGCGAATGAACTGGTCCTTGAGGGTCGTCTTCACTACCTTGTTCATCGCGTTCCTCGGCAGCTCCGAGACGTACTCCAGCTGCACCGGGAGCTTCCGCGGATTGAGCCCCCCGGCGCGCAGGTGGGCGACGAGCTCGTCAAGCGTCGGCGGGTCCGCGGGGTCCGCGGGGACGACCACAGCGCAGACGCGTTCCCCGGTCACCGCGTCGGGCAGCCCGATGACCGCCGTCTCGGCGGCCCGCGCGAACGTCAGCGTGAGGTTCTCGATCTCGCGGGCAGAGATGTTCTCCATGTTGCGGATGATGACGTCCTTGATGCGCCCGGTGATCGTCAGGTAGCCGTCTCGGTCAAGCATCGCCAGGTCGCCCGTGCGGAAGTACCCCTCCTCGTCAAAGGCGCCGGCGTCGAGCGAGGAGTCCAGGTAACCCAGCATCAGCTGCGGGGCACGCACCCGCAGCTCGCCCGACTCGCCGGCCGGCACCGGCTCGCCCGCCGCGTCGATGATCTTGACGCTGGTGCCGGCGGGCGGCCTGCCTTCGGTCATCGGCAGCTTGTCGTCGGAGTCGTCGACCCGGGCCCAGCTCACGTAAGGGCACTCGGTCAGGCCGTAGCCGGAGACGATCCCGACACCGCCCAGTTCCCGCTGCACGTCAAAGTGCAGCGCAGGCGGCCGCGGTGCACCACCGACCAGGAACGCGCGCACCTGCGGGAAGTACCGGTGGTCCGGGCGCTTGCGCTGCTCGCGCAGGTAGCCCTGGATGAACGGCACGCCCGAGCCGCCCAGGGTGACGCCGGCGGCCTCCATCTGACGGGTGGTGCCGACCTGGTCGTAGACGGCGGTGATGATGTTGCGGCTGCCGGTGGTCAGCGACGACAGGACGTGCAGCACCCCGCCGACGTGCGCGATCGGCGACAGGGAGGCCATGCGGTCATCCGCTCGCAGCTGCACGCAGTCATCGAAGGTCCGCGACGCGGCGAGCAGCCCCGCGTCCGTGTGCTGCGCCCCCTTCGGCGCCGCCGTCGTGCCTGAGGTGTAGAACAGCCACCGCACCGTCCGTGCGCTCTCCGGCGCCGACGGGTCCGGCGGCGGCGGCAGCACCGAGATGTCGCCAGCCGGCAGGCCCTCGTCCGCGTTGATCACCAGCATCCCCGGCAGCCGCGACGCGATCGACCGGGCCATCGCCAAGTGGTCGTACCCCCGGAACACGGACGGGACCACCAGCAGCCTGGTACGGGTCTGGGCGCAGATAAATTCGATCTCGCTCTCGCGCAGCATCGGGATGAGCGGGTTCTGGATCGCGCCCAGGCGGACCAGGGCCATGAACAGCACCGCGGTGTCGATCCGGCTGGGAAGCTGCCAGGCCGTCACGTCACCAGGGCGGATGCCCAGCTCGAACAGGCCCGCCGCGACGGACTCGGCTCGCTCGCACAGCTCAGCGAACGTCAGGACGCGATCGTGTTCGTCGGCGATGAGCACCCGGCCGGGCGTCAGCTCGGCCCGGATGCGCGCCAGCTGCCAGATGCTGTCCGCGGCGACCGGCTCGACTGCCTCGGCGGGACTTGCCACATCCATATCCATGCTTGGCATTGTCCCTGAGGTTGCATGTCGGAACCTTTTCATCGCCGGCCGCCCGATGCGGGGCGGGCGGCGGCCCCGCCCGTTCGGGCGGGGAAGGCGGTCAGCCCTCCTCGATCGAGATCGCGGCGGCCGGGCAGGCGGCGGCGGCTCTGCGGGCGTCGGCCTCGGCGCCGCCGGGAACGAGCAACTCCCCGGCTGCGAAGTAGCCGTCGTCGTCGAGCGGGAAGAGTTCGGGGTTTATCCAGTTGCACTGCCCGTGTGCGGCGCAATCCCGCGATACGTGAACCTTCATCGGCTCATCCTAGGAGCGGACGGAGCGGCGAGGCGGTAATGCAGGCCCATCGACAACAAGCTGAAATGCTCCGGTGCGTACTGTTTAAATCATGAGCCAAGGGTCAGCGCACGATTTCCAGGTCGACCTGAGCGACGAGCAATTCGGCGTGGGAATCCCGTTCGCGACATTTGCCGCGCTACGGGCCAGTCAGCCGGTCTACTGGTACGAGCCCGGAAATTGCTGGGTCGTCACGTCTTACGAACACGTCGAGAAGATCAACCGCGATCCACGGCTGTTTTCTAGCGCCGGGGGGCCTATCCCGCCCGATGACCCCGGCCACCCGGAGCTCCCGATCATGCTGGCCGACGACCCGCCGGTGCACACGGTCTACCGGCGCATGGTCAACAAGGACTGGACGCCGCGGGCGATCATGGCGCGCGGCGGCCTGGTCGAGTCCGTGGTGCACGACGTCGTCGGCGCGTTCCGCGAGAAGGGCGCGGGCGACTTCGTCGCGGAAGTCGCGGGGCCGATCCCGTTCCGGATCATCGCCACCATGGTCGGCATCCCGACCGGAGACGCCCGCATGCTGTGGGAATGGACTAATACGCTCATGCCGAGCAAGGACCCGGACTACCGCACCGACCCGGACGCGCCGCTGCGCGCGAGCCGCGAGATGAAAAGCTACCTCGGGGAACTGCTTGAGGACCACCGCAAGCACCCGCGTGACGACCTCGCCAGCATGGTCCTGTCCCTGGAAAAAGACGGCGAGCCGCTGGACGAGCGCGAGCTACGGGATTTCCTCAACCTGTTCCTCACCGGGGGCAACGAGACGACGAGGCACCTGCTGGCGCACACCGCCATGGCCTTGATGAGCCATCCCGGCCAGCTCGACCGCCTGCGCAGCGGCGAGGTGAGCGTCGCCAGCGCGGTCGAGGAGATGCTCCGGTGGTCGACGCCGGTCATGCACCACTCCCGGTGGGCGACCGCCGACGCGGACATCGGCGGCGCCCACGTCAAGGCGGGCGACCGGCTGACTCTGTGGATGGTCTCGGCCAACCGCGACGAGCGCGTCTTCGATCACGCCGACCGCCTCGACCTCGCGCGCGACCCCAACCCGCACATCACGTTCGGCGGCGGCGGCCCGCACTTCTGCCTCGGCGTCCACCTGGCCCGGATGGAGGCGGCGGCCGCGATCAGCGCACTGCTGCCGCTGTTCGCCGTCATGCGGCTGGACGGCGAGCCGGAGCGCGTGTGGACCAGCTTCTTCAACGGCATCAAGCGAATGCCGGTGAGCCTCGGCTAGCGGGCACCGCTGAGGGCAGCCCGCTGACAGCGGGCGTCACCCGGACGCGCTGCACACCCGGCGACACCCTAGTCGCCTCAGTCAATATCCTATAAAGTCTTTGATATGGAATACGCTAGGGACGGTGCTGGGGCGCTCCCAGAGTTGGACGAGGCCGACTTCGACCACACGGATCCCGTCGCGGCCCAGGACATCTACCGCCTGCTGGCTTCCAGCCGGGAGCAATGCCCGGTGCTGCACAGCTCCCAGCATGGCGGCTTCTGGGGCTTCTCCCAGTTCGCGGACGTGACCGGGGCGGCTAACGATCACGTGCACTACACCACGCGCGAGGGGGTCACGGTACCGCCGCTCGGCTTGCCGACCAGCTCGGTACCGCTGACCACCGACCCCCCGGAGCACAAGTTCTACCGGCGCGCCCTCCAGCCTTTCTTTACGCCGGCGGCCGTGGCGGAACTTGAGGGCCCGATCCGCGCGATCGTCATCGAACTGATCGAGTCGTTCGCAGCCGACGGGCACGCGGACCTCGTGGCGGAGCTGGCGGGGCCGGTGCCGTGCATCGTCATCGCGCTGGTCCTCGGCCTGGACCGCGGGCACTGGTCCAGCTTCATGGGATGGGTCGACGGGATGGAGGCGGCCTCGCACATCGGCGACGTGGCCGCCAGGCAGCGTTATGCCGGACAGCTGTACGAGTTCCTGGTCACCGAGGTAGAGCGGCGCAAGGCCGCGCCGCGCGACGACCTGCTGACCGCGATCGCCACGATGACGCTGGACGGCGCGGAGGTGTCCGACGCCATCCGCTACGGGATGGCGCAGCTCATCCTGGTGGCCGGCCACGACACGACGGTGGCCGGCATCGGCAGCCTGCTCAGGCACCTGATGGAGCACCCGGGCCTGCGTGCGCGCGCCCGGGATGACAAGGCCGTGCTCGCGCGCGCGATCGAGGAGTCGCTGCGCTTCGAATCCCCCGTCTTCGGTCTCGCCCGCACGGTGACCTGCCCGGTGACGGTGCAGGACCGGGAGCTTGAGCCCGGCGACAAGGTGCTGCTCATGTTCGGCTCGGCGAACCACGACCCGCTCCGGTTCCCCGACCCGGAGGTGTTCGACGCCGACCGTGACGACCGCCCGCCGCACATCGCCTTCGGTTTCGGCCGGCATCGCTGCATCGGCGAGCACCTCGCCCGGCTGGAAATGCGCGTCGTCGCCGAGGAGCTGCTCCGGCGGGTGCCCGACTACATGCTGGCGCCCGGGGCGGCGATCCGGATGCGGACGGCCCTCGTCCGGGGGCCGCTCTCGCTCGAGGTCACCTGGGAGGCGTCATAATGCGGGTTCGCGTCGACCCCGAGATATGCCAGGGGTACGGCCAGTGCAACTCGCTGCTGCCCGCGCTGTTCGAGATCGACGACGACGGCACTGCCCGGGTGCTTGCGCCCGAGGTTCCCCCCGAACTGCTAAAGGAGGCGGCCGCGGTCGCGGAGCGGTGCCCGACGGGCGCGATATCGCTTGCGGACGCCGGCTGCGGTGACTAGCGGGATCGCCTCCGGGCCAGTGGCGATCCGCGCCTGGGTCGCCAGCACCCCGAACGGCGGCCTGGCCCTCGAGACGCTGGAGCTGGACGAGGTCCGGCCGGGAGAGGTGCTCGTGCGGGTCGCCGCCGTCGGCGTTTGCCACACGGATATCGCCTACACGGACGGCAGCCGCCCCGCGGCGCCGTTCCCCCTGGTCGCCGGCCATGAGGGGGCTGGCGTCATCGCCGCGGTCGGCCCGGGAGCCGAGGGCTTCGCGGTCGGCGACCGCGTGGTCATGTCGTTCTCGTCCTGCGGCAGGTGCCGCGGCTGCCTGGCGGGCCGGCCGGCCCGCTGCTCCTCCTTCCGGGAGCTGAACTCCGGCTTCGGCGGTCCGGGCAGCGGGGGAAGGCTCACCCGGCGTAACGGCGAGAAGGTGTCGGCCGGGTTCTTCGGCCAGTCCTCGTTCGCCGGGCACGCGCTGACCGGCGTCAGAAACCTGGTCCATGTGCCGGAAGGCGTGCCG
Organism: Trebonia sp.; assembly: GCA_033854775.1. Taxonomy (GTDB): domain Bacteria; phylum Actinomycetota; class Actinomycetes; order Streptosporangiales; family Streptosporangiaceae; genus Trebonia. The sequence goes on along the minus strand of JAWWPV010001235.1, from coordinate 711 downwards.
CTGCATCTGGCGGCGCCGTTCGGCTGCGGCATCCAGACCGGCGCCGGCGCCGTGCTGAACGCCCTGCGCCTGCAGCCGGGCGACGCGCTGCTCGTGACCGGGACCGGGGCGGTGGGGATGAGCGCGGTGATGGCGGCGCGGGCCGCCGGAGCCGCGGCGATCGTGGCCGTCGACCCGGTGGCGTCGCGGCGGGCGCTGGCGCTCACGCTCGGCGCCACCCATGCCATCGACCCGGCGGACGTCGCCCGAGGAGCTCTCGACCGGATCGAGGTACCGCTTGACTTCGCGATCGACACCAGCGGGCGCCCGGAGATGATTCGCGCCGCCGTCGCGGCGGTGCACTCCGCGGGGGTGGTGGTGCTGCTCGCGGCGGGACCCACGGACGCGGTCGCCGACCTCCCGCTGCGGGACTTGATCGTCGGTAGGCAGGTGCGCGGTGCCGTCGAGGGCGACGCGGTGCCGCAGCTGCTCATCCCCCGGTTGCTTGAGCTCTGGCGGGCTGGCCAGTTCCCGGTGGAGGCCCTGGTGAGCACATTCGCCGCCACAGAGCTCAACGAGGCGATGCGCGCGATGAAGCTCGGCCACGTTGTCAAGCCGGTGGTCGTGTTCGACGAATGAGGCCGGGCCGGACGGTGCCCGCACGGGCTAAAGGCGGCGCCGCGTAGTCGGCCAGGCGGCGCAGCGGGAAGATCCAGTCGAAGTCACGCTGCC
>JAWWPV010001234.1:0-6424 GCA_033854775.1 Trebonia sp. | reverse complement strand
ATCTCCGTCCAGGTCAGCTCGGCCGACCCGCCGGGCGGCTCGGCCCTGATAGGTCCAGGCGCGGCGGCCGGGCTCGGCCCGGTTCCCGACCCGCAGGCTCTCCATGCGCAGGCGAACCAGTACGTGGCCGACACGCGGGCGCGCGAGGACGACGCGCTGCTGCTCTACTTCGGCATCGCGCTCGGCATCATGGTAGTGGTCGCCGCGGGGCTCGGCTGGTTCGTGGCGGGCCGTGCGCTGCGGCCGCTACGCAGGATCACCGAGTCCGCGCGACGGATCTCGGCCACGAACCTGCACGAGCGGCTGGCCCTCGAGGGCCCGGACGACGACGTGCGGGAGCTCGCGGACATGATCGACGGCCTGTTCGCCCGGCTCGACGGGTCGATGCACGCGCAGCGGCAGTTCGTCGCCAACGCCTCCCACGAGCTGCGCACGCCGCTCGCCAGGTCGCAGACGCTGCTCGAGGTCGCGCTGCGGAACCCAGACGCCTCGACCGGGTCGCTGCGCGCGGCCTGCGAGCGCGCGCTCGCCGCCGGGGCCGAGCAGGAGCGGCTCATCGAGGCGCTGCTCATCCTGGCCCGCGGCCAGCGCGGCCTCGCGCGCCGGGCGCCACTCGACCTGGCCGCGATCACGCGCGACGTGCTCGCCGGCCGTGGTGAGCAGGTCGCGGCGAGCGGCCTGGCCCTGGAGGTCACGCTCAAGCCGGGGCTGCTCGGCGGCGACGCGGCACTGGTCGAGCGCGCCGTCGGCAACCTCACCGACAACGCCCTGCGGCACAACGTGCCTGGCGGCACCGTCTGGATCACCGCGGACGCCGAAGACGGCCGCGCGTCCCTCACGGTCGCCAACACCGGCATGGAAATCCCGCCGGACGCGGTCGACCGGCTCCTCCTCCCCTTCCAGCGAGGCAGCGAGGCCGGCGAGGCGTACCGCGCCCGCGCCCGGTCGGGCCCCGACGACGGCCTAGGCCTCGGCCTGTCGATAGTGGCCGCGATCGCTGCCGCCCACGGCGCCGACCTCACGGTCACGCCCCGGTTGAGTGGCGGCGGCCTGAGCGTCCGCCTCGCATTCCCCGCACCGCCAGCGGCGGTCGTACCCGCCCCTGAGAAGAGCCCGGCCGAGGGCGTGGCGCACGCCCTCGCCTGAGCGGCCCACGACGGTAATAACGCGCGACGGGGCCGGCGGCAGCCTGCCCACCTCGGGCTTTGCGGTAACGGCCACCCCGTTCTACTACGGCTTGTAGTAATCGGTATAGCCTGGCTCGCGATGGACGTGAACCAGCACTACCTGTTCGAGGCGCGGCAGATGCAGGCACTGTCGCTGGCCGTGCACATCCCGCTGGTGTGCTTCGGTATCGCGTTTCCCGTGATCGTGCTGTTCGCGGAGTGGCGGTACCTGCGCACCGGGGACGAGCTCTACCGGACCCTCGCGCGGCGGTGGTCGCGGATCATGCTCGCGCTGTTCGCGGTCGGGGTCGTGACCGGCACGATCCTGTCCTTTGAGCTGGGGCTGCTGTGGCCGGTATGGATACAGGACTTCGGGAACGTGTTCGGGCTCGGGTTCACGCTCGAGGGGTTCTCGTTCTTCGTCGAAGCCATCTTCATCGGGATCTACGCGTACGGGTGGGACCGGCTCCCGCCCCGCGTGCACTTCCTGTCCGGGATTCCCATCGCGCTCGCGGGGGTCGCCGGGTCGCTGTTCGTCATCGCGGTGAACGGGTGGATGAACCATCCGACCGGGTTCACGCTGGTCAACGGCAAGGCGACGGACGTGCACCCGTGGTCGGCGCTGTTCGCCAACCCGATGTTCTGGAGCGAGTACATCCACATGTACTTCGCCGCCTACATCGTCTGCGGGTTCCTGCTCGCCGGGGCCTACGCGTGGGCGTTCCTCCGGGGGCGGCGCGGGCGCTACGAACGGACCGCGCTTGGCATCACGCTGTCCGCCGCCTCCGTCGCCGCGCCACTGCAGGTGATCGTCGGGGACTGGGCGGCGCGGGACGTGGCCACCTACCAGCCGGTCAAGCTCGCCGCGATGGAGGGACTCGCCACGACCACGCGCGGCGCGGCCGAGCACCTGCTCGGCTGGTACAACGGGCACGCCGTTGTCTGGGGCGTCGAGATCCCCCGCCTGCTGTCGCTGCTCGCGTTCCACAACCCGAACGCCGTGGTCAAGGGCCTGGACATCGTGCCGCTCGCCGACCAGCCGCCGGTCAACGTCGTACGGATCTCCTTCCAGACCATGGTCGGCATCGGTTCACTGCTCGCACTGCTCGGGGTCGTGTACCTGTACCTGCGCTTCCGGCGCCGCGGCCTGCCGCGGGTCGTCCTGTGGGCCGTGGTGGCCGCGGGGCCGCTGTCCGTGGTCGCACTGATCGCCGGGTGGATCACCACCGAGGTCGGGCGGCAGCCGTGGATCGTGTACGACGTGATGCGGGTCGGCCAGGCGGTCACCGGGGCGAGCGACATCCCGATCGGGTACGGGACGCTGTCGGTGGTGTACCTCGTGCTCGCGGGGATCGTGCTCCTCATCTTGCGGCGGCTCGCGAGGATACCGTTGCCCCCCGAGCTGGCCGAACCGCCTGAACTGCCCGCTTCCTCGCTCGGGACGAGCGGTGGCTTACGTTCCCGTCGCCTTCATCCTCGCCGGGATGGCGGCGTACACGGTGCTGGCAGGCGCTGACTTCGGCGCGGGGCTGTGGACGCTGCTCACGGCCGGCCCGCTTGGCGGGCCCGCCGGTCATCGCGTGCGGGACCAGGCCAGGCACGCGATGGGGCCAGTGTGGGAGGCCAACCACGTCTGGCTGATCTTCGTGCTCGTGGTGTGCTGGACGGCGTACCCGGTGGCGTTCGGCTCGATCACCTCGACCCTCGCGGCGCCGCTGCTGATCGCCGCGATCGGGATCATCTTCCGCGGGGCGGCGTACGCGCTGCGCGGGGTCGCGGACTCCTCGCGGGCCGCCCGGTGGGCGGAGAACCTGTTCGCGGTCTCGTCGGTGCTCACGCCGTTCGCGCTCGGCACGGCGGTCGGGGCGATCGCGACCGGGCGGGTGCCCGTGGGCAACGCCCTCGGCAACCCGGTCACCTCGTGGCTCAGCCCGGCCCCGATACTGGTCGGCGCCCTCGCGGTGGTCTTCTCCGGGTACCTGGCGGCGGTGTTCCTCGCCGCCGATTCAATGCGCTATTCCGAACGGGAGCTCGCCGCTTCCTTCCGCCACCGTGCTCTCGCCGCCGGCCTGGCCTCCGGGGCGCTGGCCCTGGCGGGGCTGCTCGTGATGCGGGCGTCCGGGCTTAACCTGACCCGCGGCGCCGCCCTGGCGCTGGTCTGCGTCTCCGGGGTAGCCGGCGTGGCCACGCTCGTCTTGTGCTGGCTCTCCCGGTTCGGGCTCGCCCGGCTGACGGCCGCGCTCGCGGTCGCCGCAGTCGTCGTCGGCTGGGCGGCGGCGCAGGCGCCCAGGTTCCTGCCGGGCATGACCGTCACGCAGGCGGCCACGGGCCGGTCCACCCTGGTAGCGCTGGTGATCGCCGTGGCCTGCGGCTCTGCCATCCTGGTCCCCGCGCTCGTCCTGCTGTTCACGCTGTTCCTCCGGGGACAGCTGGACACACCCGAGTCGCACGCGGCCGGGGAAACTCCGGTCGCACCGCTAGGTGAGGCTGACGCCCCGGCGCAACCGAGCCCGTCGGGGGCCACCGGAGCGCCCGCGGAGCACGCCTCGACGCATCACGCCGCCACTCCGGGAGGCTCGCGGGGCGCGGCGGCGCGCTGGGGAGGAGCCGCCGTGCTGGGACTGGTGGCCGGAGCGGGGCTGCTGGTGTTCACCGACGCGGCCTGGACGCATGTGCTCGGCGTGGCCGGCGTGGTCCTGTGTGCCGTCGCGGTCTTCGCCCTGACCGCGACTCCGCTCGACCGCTGACCCCGGTCCAGTTACTGGTGTACTCCCGACCAAATGCTGTGGCTTACAACGTCTAGGGATGGTGTCTCGCGTCTGCACGTTAGGGCGGGAAGTCCGTGGACGTAGACACACGTTAAGGAACGCTCGTGTCCGACCGATAGGCACTGCTCACGCCGGGCGCCGGGATGCTCGCAATGACGGCTACAACTGGAGCCGATGAGTTTGCTGGTGCCGTCACGGACAGTTGCCTTCGAGTTGACATGCTGCGCGCGAGATCCGCCTGATATGCTCGGCCGCCTGGTCGCCAAGGTGACCGGCTCGCCCCACGCCGAACCGGGTGTTCTGCGCCGACGTCGTACCGGCATGACGTCCGGATCTGCCGATGAGCGGGCATTGAAGAGGCGGCAGGGATCCTTGGCTGGCTATTAGCCAAAGCCACGGAACACGCCGTCATCACCAGCAACCCCCGCGAAGTCTTCCCAGCTCATGTTCGCGATATTCAGGTTGTTGTCGACACTCCACAACTCTGACGGGATGCACCGGAACGGGCTTCGGCCCGCGATCTCGGGGAACTCCTCTACGGACAGGAACGTGTCCACCAGGTCCACGACCAGGATCGGATGATCCGGTGATCTGAAGGAAATGCTGTCGGCGATAAACAGAACCGAGGCGCCACTACTGTTGCCAGGTACCGCTGCTTTGACCGTCTCCCAGCTAGCACGGTCAAACGCAAGATCGCTGACGGGCTCTGCGTACGCTCGGAAGCCGTCCTCATTCTCCCGTGTCGCCTCGCCGGCCACCCGCTGCCAGGCATCATCGCTGGTGAAGTCTGTACGTACAAGAAGCGAGCAGTTGCGCTCCGGCAATCTAGGCACACGGAGAGTTTGCCAGTCTGATCGCGTGAATGCACGCTCATGCCGCGATGAGGTGCGATGAGGAACGTCTGCCCGTGGCTCCTGCGCGCAGAACCGGCCCATCTGCGTATTGCCAGTCATGCGGGCAGGCTGATTCTGAGCCGCGCTAAATCGGCGCGCCATGCCCCGGCCGTGACGTCCTGGCAGTGACACCCGGGCGCGACCGTCGCGGAGCCGCGTTATCGCCCCGCGAAGTTGCGCGTCCATGATCTGGGCGTCGGCGGACAGCGGGTAACCACCGGGGCCATGCTCATGGTAGGTGTCACGTAACAGACGTAGACGCTGGCATGGAACGCACGCCCCGGCTGTGCCCACTGGGCGCCGGTACGGCTGGGTGATTATGCCTAGTTTCCCCGGACCTGCGCGGCGAACGCGCGCCATGCCTCGGCGGGGATGGCGAGCGTCAAGCCTTCGCGGTCCTGCGAGTCACGGATCATTACGGCTCCGGCCGACGCGACTTCTACGCAGTTTCCGTTTTCCGCGCTGTAGGTCGCCTTGCGCCACTCCATAGGTCCGCCGCCTGCCTCAGTAGTTTGATGCTGTCGGGCGCGCTGCACGCACTACCCCGAAGCGTATCGAACCGAAGCGAGAGTGCGGAACAGGTTTCCACGTCCTCGAACACCTGTCCGCGCATCACCGACTCGGCGTAGGCAGCCTTGTCGGTCACGGTGAATCCGCCCAGGAGCCCCGCGTGAGCGGTCCCTGGAATGACCTGGATCGTCACGTGCGGCAGGCATGCCAGCGCACTCAGGTGGCGCATCTGGGCGGCCATGACTTCCTGCGTGCCGATCTGGCGCAGCAGCGCGAAGTAGTCAACCAAGAACCATGCGGCGGGCGGCTCATCGCGCAGGAGAACGCGCTGCTGCCGCGCCAACCGGGACGCGACACGGGCACCGACTTCTTCCTCAGCGACGCACGGGGTCATGGCGCTAACCTCGCGCGCGTACTCCTCTGTCTGGAGCAGGCCGGTCACAATGGACGGGCACCAGTCGCGCAAGATGCGCGTGCCCTGCTCGTGCGAGGCCCAGTCGCGCAGCCACGCTGGGAGCGCCATCCAGCCCCGGCTTTCCTCGAAGAACTCATGAAACCAGCCGCTGCGCTCGGGAAAGACGCGGTCGCACTGGTCGGCAAACGACTCGGTCGGCGGTCGCTTACCTGTCTCGACGCGGGATATCGCAGCGGGATGGTAGGCGATCATCTGGCCGAAGTCGTGCAGGTTCCAGCCGCGTGCCGTTCTCTCCTTGCGCACCTGCCTACCGAAATAGGCAGCAGGGTCACTGGTTGTCGTCATAATGTCACGGTAACGCTGGCAAGGTTGCCGTGTCCCTGCCCGACTGCCGACTGGCAACATTGCCGCCGGAAAAGGCGGCAACTGCACCTCCCGCCGCTGGATGCCGGCTGTGGATAACTTGTCTCGGCATTTGTCTCCCGGTTTGTCTCTGCGCCCTACGTGAGACACGCGCGAAGGAGAGACAGAGACAATTGGGAAGCGGCTCTGCGTTTTTCCCATCAGTCACAGTCAGATCTAGGATCACGTGGCGTCCCAAGACGTAAGGATTTACGGGGCCTATTCTTCCGAGCCCAGCCGGATTCCAAGGCAGCGGAACGGAGGTCATAG
>JAWWPV010001233.1:0-3285 GCA_033854775.1 Trebonia sp. | reverse complement strand
ACCCCGACGGGCACCAGGGCGTGAGCGACTACCAGGCCAACCGGGAGACTCCGCTGTTCAAGGGGGGAACCCTGCCGCCTCCCACCAGCGCGCTCGGCACCAGCGCGCGGCAGCACTCGTCGCCGGTACTGCTGCGCTGGCGGCAGGAGACCCCTGGGCTCATGGGACGCACGTCGATCAAGTCCACGATGCTCTCGTTCGTCGACGCGGCGGGAGAGGACCTGAACGCCGTGGCGACCGCGTTCACCCTGCAGTACCTGTCGGTCTGTGACGGCCTGATCGTGGTCCTCGACCCGTTCGCGCTGCCTGGCGCGCGGGCCGTGCTCAACTTGCCGGACGCGGCGGTCCAGGTCGAGGAGGACGTGCCGCTCGACGTGGTGGCCAACATCACCGAAATGCTCCGGGTCGAGCACAACCTGAAGAAGAAGCAGAAGATCGCCATTCCGATCTCCGTGGTGTTCAGCAAGATCGACGCGTTCTTCCCAACGCTCGACCGCGGCAACCCCCTCATGACGACCGCTCCCGCGGTGGCGGCCTACGACAACGCGGACGGCCACGCTGTGCACGAGCACATGCTGGCCCTCATGCACCAGTGGAACGCGCAGGACATCGACACGCACGTACGGCTCAACTACTCGGATTACCGCTACTTCGGCGTCTCTGCGCTCGGTGCCGAACCGGACTACGAGAACTTCACTGTCGCCGCCGGAGGGGTGCGGCCGCACCGGGTCGAGGACCCGGTCCTCTGGCTGCTGTCCAAGACCCGCACGGTGCGGTCAGCATGACCACCGAGGCCTTCGACCGGCTGCTATACACCGACTGCCTCCCTGGTACCGGGCGCGGCGCGGGCGGCGGTTTCCAGGTGCAGGCCCAGTCATCCGGCGTGGACTCGAGGCAGTCGAAGCTCGCCGTCGGCTCACTGCTGTACGAGGTGCAGGTCCCGTGGCTGAACCAGCGGCTCCCGATCGGGGAATTCCCGCTCGGGCTCGCGCACGCCCACGGCGAAGGCTACGGGACGGGACAGGGCCGCTACGTAGGAAAGGAGGCGGCAGGCGGGCGCGACGGAAACCATCTCACCGACTGCCTGCTGACCAGGGACGGTGACCTGTACGGTGCGGTCCGGCCTGCGCAGCTTTGGCAGTCGCCGCTGTGGCGGGACGCGCCGTGGCCGGAGAGGGAATGGGAGCCGCTCGACGCGGCAGACCTGGAGGCCGGCCCGCTGACGGTGGACGCCGTCGCGGACTGGGCGCGCGCCCGGCCGGAGCGCGGGGCCGTGCTCGCCCGGCTCCTCACGGTGCTCGAGGACGTAGCCGGCAAGCGCGTAGTGATCGTTTCTGACGGCCCTGACGAGGCCGTGACCTGGATCGCCGCGGCGACGCTGCTGCTGCCGACGCGGCTTGCGCTTGACGTGACCTTCAAGGTGTTCAGCTCGATCCCGCTGCGCACCGAGCACCGGATCGCCGCCGCGCCAGCCGCCCTGTTCCCGCAGATCGCACCGGGACGCGGCGGGGCGGCCTTCGTGCTTGACGCAAGGACGTGCGCCGCGGACGAGGGCGCGGCCAGCGAGCGCGCGGCGTTCTTCACGGAGCGGTTCACCGCGAACGGCGACCCCTACGACGTGGCGGACGCGGTCGAACTGACGGACACCCTCGGCGACCCGCGGCAGCGCCTCGGCGGTCACGACGCCATGCTTACCGCCTGGGCGCTGACCAGGCCGGACGACCCGATGTCGGAGCCGGCCGCGTTGTTCCGCTGGCTGTCCGCCGCCCCGCCTGCACTGCTCGACGAGCACGGTCCGGCAGTGGCGGCGCTGGTCCTCGACGCCGCGCCGGAGCCGAAGGTGCTCCGCTGGATCGATGGTGCCGCGGCGGCCAAGCGGCTGGCCGTCGATCAGGCGGCTGTGCGCCTGCAGTTGCTCACGGCCGAGCTCGGAGAGATCCACGACGGCCAGGGAACTGTGCCCGTCCGGGAAGTGCTCCCCGTCGCACCGCTCGGCGCCAGCGCCAACCGGGACGCGGAGAGCGAGCTGTCCTCGGCCATCCTGCTCGCGTCCAACCAGCAGGCGGACCTGCTGCTGTGCCTGGGCCGGCGGCACGGGATCTCACCTGACCTGGCGGCGCTGCGGGACCGGCTTGACGCCTTCGTGACCGCCTGGATGGACCACCCGGGCAGATACCATGCGGAGCAATGGGCGCGGCGCGCGGAGATCCTCGACCGCGCGCACGACATGCTGCGCGACCGGGTTCGCGCCGGCGGCCCGCAGTCCGTCAGGGAAGCCGTCCGGCGGCTGAACCGCTACTTCGGCGAGCGCGGTGACCTGGCCGACCCGCTCGACTGCCAAATCCAGGCGTCACTGGTCGCCGAGGGCGGCCGGGCCGGGCACCTGGACCGGCTGCGGCGGCTGCTCGTCCCCATCGCGGACGCCGCGAAGTCACCGGCGCAGGCGCCCGCCGCCGCGGCCGCGGCGGCTTCACTCCAGCGCGCGCTCCTCGAATGGAACGCCGTCGATGCACCGGTGGCCGTCACGCTGCTGACCGAGCTGCCCGACTCGGTCGGTGTCGAGCCAGCGATCTCCTCGCGCGCGGCGGAGCAGCTGGCGACCATGTCGGAGAAACCCTCCCCGACACTGCTCGACCTGCTCGCCAGGCTGGACAAGCAGGGCAAGGCGCCGGCGTCCAGGGGCCTCGCGGACCTGCTCGAGGCCGATAAGTACGTGCAGGACTTTATCCGCCGGGCAAACGATGACAGGACGAGGCTCGACGTCGGGTACCTGGATGGCACGCTCAAGCTGCTCCGCCAGTCATCCCCCCCGGTCATTCACGCGCGGCTTGACGAGGTGCTCGCCGCTTGCCTTCAAGCCAGTAATCCGCGGCTAGGCGCGTTCGTGCTCGCTGCACTGAAGTCACCGCTCCCCCGGCTTCTCGTGGAGCGGTGGGGTTGCACCCTCGGCAGCAGGGACCTGGTCAGCGACGGCCTGTGGTGCGTGAGCTGCCTGGACTACGAAGACCTGCCGGACAGGCGGCACGATCAGCTGGCGGCCGTCGTCCGCGACTTCGCGAGGACTCTCCCCAAGGAAAAGTTCGACGCGTGGTATGACGAGGTGGCACGCCGGGTCGGGCCGACGAAGCGGGACCTGTGGGAAGGCGTGTTCGCCCAGGAGGTGTCCCGGTCGCGGATCAACCTGTGGCGCAACAAGGACGGCGGCCGGTCGTGAGCGGAAGCGCACAGGATTACCACTACACGTACCCGGTGGCGGCGGCGCTCGGATGCGCGGTCGTGCTCGGC
>JAWWPV010001232.1:0-2777 GCA_033854775.1 Trebonia sp. | reverse complement strand
CCTCGGCGTCGCCGCGTACGCGTTCAACGACGCCGGCGAGGCCGTCGTCGACGAGGTCGGCGAGATGGTGATCACCAAGCCGCTGCCCTCGATGCCGGTGAAGTTCTGGGGCGACGACGCGGACATGACCCGGTACAAGGGGACGTACTTCGACGAGTGGCCCGGCGTGTGGCGGCAGGGCGACTTCTTCAAGGTCACCCCGCGCGGCGGCACCTTCGTCCTCGGCAGGTCCGACGCGACCCTCAACCGCTTCGGGGTACGGATCGGCACCGCCGAGATCTACAACGTCCTGGAAGGCATTCGCGAGGTCGACGACGCGCTCGTGGTTAACCTGGACCTGCCGGGCGGGCAGTTCTTCATGCCGATGTTCGTCAAGCTCGCCGACGGGGTGGCGCTGGACGACGACATCGTCGGCGAGATCAAGGCGCGGCTGCGGCGCGAGTACACGCCGCGGCATGTCCCCGACAAGTTCATCCAGGTGCCCGCTATTCCCACGACGCTGACGGGGAAGAAACTGGAAGTCCCGGTCCGCAGGCTGCTGATGGGCGTGCCACTGGAAAAGGCCGCTAACACGAGCGCGATGGCCGACCCGGCCGCACTAGACGCGTTCATCGACTATGCGCGCACCCAAAGCGATTACACAATGTAAGAACCAGGGAGTTCCAATGACGGAACAAACGGAACAAGCAGGCTTCCCGCTTCCCTCGCAGCTCACCGACGTGCCCGGTGCGGAGAACTGGCGCTCCATGTACCGGTACTTCACGCGCTTCCAGCCCGACGACGACAAGCGCTTCTGGTTCTACAACTCCATGCACTTCCCCGAGCCGATGCCGGCCTTCGACACGGTCACCGCCGAGATCCCCTACAGCGCGATCGGCGCGAACACCGCCCGGCTGTTCGTGTTCCCGACCACCCTCGGCATCGAGCACCGGATCGTCAACGGGCGCGTCTACATCACCGCGAATCCCGTGCTCGACCCGGCGGAGATCGAGCGGCGCGCCGCCGAGTTCGGCCCGCGGGCCGGGTACTACTTCGAGAACTGGAACTCGTTGTACGAGGGGTGGAAGGACCGGCTGCGGGCGCTGATCGCCGAGATCGAGTCGATCGAGGTTCCTTCGCTGCCAGAATGGGAGCCCGCGGAGGTCGTCTTCGGCGCGGCCGGCGTCGCGCAGAACCACTACCTGCAGGAGAACTTCCACAAGGTCCTCGCGCTGTACTCGAAGATGTGGCACCACCACACCGAGATGCTGATGCTCGGCTACGGCGCGTACGTGGTGTTCTTCCAGTTCTGCCAGCAGGCGTTCCCCGAGATCAGCGACCAGACGGTGGCCCGCATGGTGGCCGGCATCGACGTGATCATGTACCGGCCGGACGACGAGCTCAAGGGACTCGCCAGGCTCGCGGTCGAGCTCGGCGTCGACGACCTGTTCACCGAGGGGTGCGTCGCCGCGTCCGTGCTGGCCGAGTTGGAGACGCGCGGCGAGGCCGGGGCGAAGTGGCTGGACGCGCTGGGCAAGGCCCGCGACCCGTGGTTCCACGTCTCCTCCGGCGACGGCTTCTACCATCATCACCTGTCCTGGAACGACGACCTGACCGTGCCGTTCACCGCGCTGCCCGGCTACGTCGCGGCGGCGCGGGGCGGCGGCATCCCGCCGCGGCCGACCGAGCGGCTCATCGCCGAGCGGGACACGATCGCCGCCGGCTACCGCGACCTGCTGCCAACCGAGGACGAAAAGGCCGCCTTCGACCAGATGCTCGGCCTGTGCCGGCTGGTCTTCCCGTTCGTCGAGGACCACAAGTTCTACTGCGAGCACTGGTTCACGACGCGCTTCTTCCAGAAGGTCAAGGCGTTCGGCGCGCTGCTCGCCGCCCAGGGCGTCCTCGCCGAGACCGACGACGTGTTCCACCTGCACCACACCGAGATCGACCAGGCGCTGTCGGACGTGTCCCTCGCCTGGGCGGCCGGCAGCCCGCCCCTCGGCGCGAAGCACTTCCAGCCGGTCATCGCCGAGCGCAAGCGGATGCTGAAGGTCCTCAAGGACTGGTCGCCGCCTCCGGCCCTCGGCCCGGTGCCCGAGGCGCTGAACGACCCCGCGGTGCGCATGCTCTGGGGCATCACCAGCGAGCGGATCGAGTCCTGGCTGAACCCGGACCCCGACGAGGTCGTCGGCGTCGCCGCCTCGGCCGGCGTGGTCGAGGGGGTCGCCCGGGTCCTGTTCGACGTGTCGGAGATCGGCAAGCTGCGCGAGGGCGAGATCCTCGTCGTCCCGGTCACCGCGCCGTCCTGGGCGCCCGTCTTCGCCAAGATCCAGGCGGCCGTCTCCGACATCGGCGGCTCGATGTCGCACGCGGCGATCGTCGCCCGCGAGTACGGGATGCCCGCCGTCGTCGGCTGCGGTGACGCGACCAAGCGGATCAGGACCGGGGACTGGATCCGGGTCGACGGCGACCGCGGCACGATCCGGGTGCTTAAGGACTGATGCGGTGACATTCGTCGTAACGCTCACGGACGCGGCCGGCGCCGGCGCGGTCGGCGGGAAGGCCGCGTCCCTCGGTGAGCTGGCCCGGGCGGGCGTCGCGGTGCCGCCCGGGTTCGCCGTCACCACCGAGGCGTTCACCGCCGCCATGGCGGCGATCGACGCGGACGGCGCGCTGCGTGCCGGGAGCGAGGCCCTGCCCGCCGACGACGCGGCGCAGGTCGCGCGGGTGGCCGCCCGCTTCCGCGGCGTCGTCGCGGAAGCGCCGCTGCCGTCCGAGGTCGCGGCGGCGGTCGAGGG
>JAWWPV010001231.1:0-8419 GCA_033854775.1 Trebonia sp. | reverse complement strand
CCTGGCCTCGATCTTCCGCAACTCGATCGACAACTGGTGACCCGATGCCGCAACCTCGTGTGACAGATACCGCGTGGCTTCCGACCGGCCTACTCGCGTCGACGGGCACAATGGGGCTGTGGCTGCTAACGTTCCTGCCGCACGCCATCTGCTACGCGCCAAGGACCTCGCGGATGCGCGGTATTTTGAGCCGCTTGCCGTGGCTGACCTGGCCGCGGCCGCCGGGCTGTCGCCTGCCCATTTCAGCAGGCGGTTCAAGGCGACCTTCGGTGAGTCGCCGCACCAGTACCTGCTGACCAGGCGGCTGGAGAGAGCCGCCGCGCTGCTGTGCGCGACCGACTGGTCGGTGGCTGCCATCTGCTTCGCGGTCGGCGCGCAAAGCCTCGGCTCGTTCACGACGAGCTTTCACCGCGTGTTCGGCATGGCCCCCCTCACCTACCGGGCCGCTTACCCGCCGGCCGAGCGGCACCTGCGCATACCGCGCTGTGTGGCCCTGGCCTACGGGCGGCCAAAGCACCGCACGTTTCGAGAAGACAAGGCGGCCGTATCTCCCTAGCGTTGACCTCAGCAAACGCACAAGGAGGACCGATGATCAAGATCGCGAACGCGCAGTTCTGGGTGCATGACCAAGACGAAGCCCTCGCCTTCTACACGAAGCAGCTTGGCTGGGAAGTCCGGTCGGACGTGACGATGGAGGCCTGGAGCTTCCGGTGGGTGTGCGTCGGGCCACCCGGCCAGGACGGGACCGGGCTGGTGCTCATGCCTGTCCCCGGCGAGCCCATGCTGGACAGCGAGAGCAGTGCCCGGCTGGCCGAACTGGTGGCCAAGGGAGCCGGGGGCACGCTCTTCCTTGAGACCGACGACTGCCAGGCCGCCTACGACGACTTGTCGGCTCGCGGCGTCAAGTTCAACGATCCGCCCACCAAGCAGCCCTACGGCATCGACACGTCGTTCCGTGACCCGTCTGGCAACAACATCCGGCTCACGCAGGTGCTGGAATTCGACCCGGGACGAGTCTGACGTGACAGCGCGTCCACGGCACCGTGGTAAATGGTTTGCTCCGGCGCGCGCCGTGCTGGACGATCCCTAGGTGGATGAGACGTGGCTGCTCGATGAACTGAAGCACGCAGGTCCCGAGCACCTCGACGAGGGATTCATCGCGGGCTATGACCGCAAGCAGGGGTACCCCGACCCGGCGGCGGACATCGCCGCGTTCGAAGGGCACGGCCTCGACGGCGGGTCGGTCATCGTCGACTTCGCCGCGGGGACCGGGCAGTTCGCCATCCCGGCGGCGGGGCGGTTCGGCCGGGTAACCGCGGTGGACGTGTCACCCGTAATGCTCGCCGCACTGCGAGCCAAGGCCAAGGCGGCAAGCACGGCCGCCGACCTGGAATGCGTGCGCGGCGGGTTCCTCAGCTACTCCCCCGCCGAACCCGTCGACGGCGTCTACACCCGCAACGCGCTGCACCAGCTCCCCGACTTCTGGAAGGTGATCGCGCTGCGCCGCATCGCGGACATGCTCCGCCCCGGGGGGGTGCTGCGGCTGCTCGACCTGGTCTACGACTTCGGCCCTGGCGAGGCGGGTACCGTCTTCGGCGGCTGGTTCGCCAGCGCGAAGACCGACCCCGCCGAGGGCTACACCGCCGCCGACTACGCGGAGCACATCCGCACCGAGTACAGCACCTTCCGCTGGCTCCTTGAGCCGATGCTCGCCGCGACGGGATTCGAAGTAACCGACGTCAGCTACGAGCGGCGGCTCTACGGCGCTTACACCTGCGTCAAGACCGGCAACGGCGAGGGCGACACAGTGTAAGCCGGCGAGCACCGCCGCCAGGGTCCGCCGCCCGACGGCGTGCAACTGCGGGTTGTCCGCCGACCACGCGAGGAAGACGATCGCCAGGTTCAGCGCCCAGCCGCGCCCGCGCGCCCAGGTGGGCTCGGCGATCAGCCCGTTGCCCGCCTCGGCGTAGGCCGCGCGAAACAAGCCGTGGCAGGAAGCGGGCAGCAGCATCCAGGCAAGTGACAGGTCGCACGCGGGGTCGCCCGCGGTGAGGTCACCGAAGTCGAGCACGCCGCTGACCCTGCCGTCGCGCACGAGAATGTTGGCCGGGTGCGGGTCGCCGTGCAGCCACACGGGGGCACCGTCCCATGCGGGAACCGCCAGCGCGGCATCCCAGGCGGCCAGCACCGCGTCGCGATCGACTCGTTCGGCCACGGTCGCCAGGTTCTGCGCGAAGCTGTCGGCGCGCTCAACCAGCGGCACCCCCCGGTACGGGTTGGCCGGCGCATCCGGCGGCGCCGCCACGTGCAGCGCGCCGAAGAAGCCGCCAAGGTCCGCCGCCGCCAGCCGAGGGTCGACCGACGGGGAGTCCGAGGCGGGCGTACCCGGCAGGAACTCCACGACGCTCCACCGCCAGGGGTACCCCTCCCCCGGCACCCCGGTCCGCACCGGCACCGGGACGGGCAGCGGCAGCCGGGGCGCCAGCGAAGGCAGCCAGCGCTGCTCGTTGACCACGATGCTCGCGCCGAGAGCACGCCGCGGCAGCCGGACGACCAGCCCGTCCCCGAGCCGGAAGAGCGTGTTGTCCCACCCGTTGGTGAACGGCTCGACCGGCAGCCCGGCCAGGTCGGGGTGCTGCCCGGCCAGCAGCCGCCGCACCAGGTCCGCGGTGATCTCAAGCTCCGCCGCCGGCATGGGGTTCGCCACGAACTGACCGTATCCGACGGCACGGATGTTCAGATCTCATCCGAACGAGTGCGCGGCCAACCTGGCCGCCGTCCGGTGACTCCCACGTCCGGGAGCACCGGCGCGCCGGGGGCTATCGCGGGACGGTGTCCAGGTCGGTGACCGGGACGCCGGCCCAGCGGGCGGCCTCGGCCAGGGCGCCGTCGAGCAGCTGCAGGTCGCGAAGCGCGAGGCGCGGGCGGCTCGTGAGGGGCTGGTCGGGCAGTTCGTCCGCGACCCGCTCGAACAGCGACGCGGAGCGCACGTACTGCCGCGCGGGCGGAGCGCCGTCACCATCGCCCCGATCGGCGTGGCCTCCGCTCGCCGCGGGGGCGGGCGCGAGCGCGGCGGTGACCGCACCGACGGAGTCCGCTAGCTGCCTGCGGGCGGCAGCCAGGTCGTTGATGGCCCGCGCGTCCAGGTCGGCGTACCTGGTGGAGGCGTCGAGCAGCAGGCTGCGCGTGTAATGCCGGGCAGCGACCGCCGTCGCCAGGAACCCGGCGACCCGCTCCGCGAGGCTGCCGAACAGCGGCGTTCGCATCGGCCGTATCGTCGCCACGAGCGCCTGGTAGGCCACGTCCACCCGCCGCGCCGCCGCGCGCAGCTCCAGGTCAGAGCCCGCGGCGCTCGCCGGGTCGGCGAGCCGGTCCAGGGAGCGGTCGGCCAGGTCGGCCAGCGCCTCTAGCTGCTGGCGGGCCGCCACGCGGGCCACCCGGCCGACATGCAACGGCAGCACGAGCAGCACGGTCAGTACCGCCACCCCCGCGCCGACCGCGGTTTCCCCAAGCCGCAGGAGCAGCAGGCTGTTGGAGAACTCGCCGAGCTCCACGTACAGCTGCGACACCATCACGGTGATGCCGATGGTCATGAACGCGTAGTTGACGCGGAACAGGTACAGGCCGAGGAAGAGCGAGACCATGATCACCACGATCTGCAGCCACACCACGTCCCCGACCAGGTGCGCGAGCACGGACCCGACGATCACGCCGACGACCGTGCCGGCCACCCGGAAGACGCTCTTGCGCATCTGCTCGCCGGCGGTGTTGGCGCCCATGAACGTGATGAACGCCGCGATCACCGCCCAGTAGAACCGTCGCCCGGATATCGCGTCGCCCACGACGATCGCGGCGCCCACCGCGATGCCCATCTGGATCGCGATCCGCGCGTACGGCGCGAGCCGGATCCGCTCGATCAGCCCGTTGCCGCCTCGCTCCTGCGAGGCCGCGCCCGCGATGAACGCCGAGCCGGGCAGCCAGCCGCCGAAGGTCGCCACCTGCGGCTGGAACTCCTCGTTCTCGGTGTTATCGGGCAGGGCGTCGTCCGGCGGCAGGCTCGCCGGTTCCAGCCGGAACGCGCGCAGCGCGGTGCCAAGGTCCGTGACCGAGGTGGCGAACCGCTGCAGCAGGATGCAGTCATCGGGGCCGATCTCGCGGCAGCGGTCCTCGGCAAGCTCCCTGGTGTGGGCGGCGCTGTCGAAGACCGCGGTCAGGTCGGCGTCGCGGATCCCCGCCAGGGCGGCCACGATCAGCGCGGGGGCCGGCGCGGGAAGCGGCCGCCGGGCGAGCGTCAGCGCGAACCTGGCGGCGTTGCTCAGCGCCACCTCGGCGTCGAACAGCCGCTGGTGCAGCGTGGCGGCGCTCCAGCCCGGCGGCACCGCCGCCGGGCTGAGCTGCGCGTCGATAAGCAGAGCGGCCTCGTTCAGTCGCAGCAGCTGCCGCTGGAGCCGCTGCTCTTCCCGCTGGTTCTCTTCGGATTTGCCCGAACGGATGGTGGCTTCGAACAGTTCCGCCACCTCGCTCGCCAGGGAACGGGCACGCGCCGAGTACGACCGCTGCATCCGGCGCACGGCCGTTTCCATCCGGGGCCGGAAGAGCGCGAAGTGCACCACGATGATCCCGGCGACGCCGATCAGGACCTCCGCCGCGAGCCAGCCGAAGTCGGACAGCGACACGTAATCCTGGATGAAGAACCCGAGGAACGCGCCCATGAAACCGAGCATGCCGCCCATGAACCCAGGCGGCCCGAAGCGCCGGCAGTAGGTGCCGACCGCGAGCGTGACGGCGAGCAGCGCGAGCGAAATCACCCGGACGTGCACGGTAAGCCCCACGGCGAGCAGGGCGAGCATGGGCAGCGGCAGGAAGAGGATCAGGGCGAGCTGAGCGCGCGCGGTGCCGAACATGCCGACGCCGAATCCGCCGATCAGCGCGATGATGGCGCCGAGCATCAACGCGATCACCGTGAGGGCGTGGTTCAGCATCCACAGCTGCGCCGCCGCGGCCGCCGGCGCCTTCGGCGGGATCGGCACCTGGAGGGCGCCGGTGGCACGGACGAAGAGCCACTCGGCCGCGAGCACGAACCCGATCGCGAGCACGACCTCGGTGGCCATCCGCAGTCGCAGCTGTCCGGGGTCGGTCGCATCAAGCCAGTCAATCCAGGCTGGCCGGCGTCGTGGCGGCGGGGGCAGGGGCTCGTTGTCGCAAGGATTCGTGCCGACGTCTGACCGTACCGAGTGCGCCGTCACCGGCGCACGCAAAGATCGAAGCCCATGAAAGTTAGTTTACCTTCAGCAAGTATCAAGGCGAGCACTAGCACGGCGGCTGCCCGCCTCCCGGGCGCCTAACGGCATCGACCACAAGGTCGAACATGCGCTCCAACTGCTCCCGCCCGCCGGCTATCGAGGTGGCCGTGAAGATCCCGACGACCATGGCCACCACGTCCTCGGGCCGGACGTCGCCGCGGAGCGTCCCGTCCGCGACGCCGGCGTCGAGGATCGCCTTGACCGCCACGGTGAGCTCGCCGCGGGCCTGCGAGACGGTCACCGCGCCGGAGGCGAAGACTGCCCGCAGGGTGTCCGCCATCTCCCGCTTGGCGGCGACGTAATCGGCGAACCGGTCCATCCACAGGCGCAACGCGCGCTCCGGGGCGTGCGCCTCAAGGAGGTCGCCTGCGTCGGCGCACAGGTCCGCTAGTTCCTTGCGGTAGAGCGCCTCGACCAGCGCCTCACGGGTCGGGAAGTGCCGGTAGAGCGTGCCGATCCCGACCTCGGCGTCGCGCGCGATCTGCTCAAGCGTCACTGAGTCCTGGCCGGACGCGAACGCGGCCCGGGCGGCGTCGAGCAGGCGCATCCGGTTGCGCTCGGCATCGGCGCGCGGCCGTTTGACCTGGATCTGATCCGACATGAAGCGGAGGCTCCTCCGTTTTTCTGCTACGCTGACCGGAGAACCGGAGGAACCTCCGGTTCTGCTTACCTATCTTACGACGCGACAAGCGGAGGATCGCGATGACTGAATCGACCCGGCGTACCGATCCGTTCATTCCCGCGCCCGATGGCCCCCTTGCTCCCGGAGGCCCCCTTGCTCCCGGAGGCCCCCTTGCTCCCGGAGGCACAGCGAAGCTGGCCGGACGGCCGGTTGCCCGCATCGGTTTCGGTGTCATGCAGCTGGAGCGCTCGGCCCTCGGCAAGGACCCGGCGCTGGCGATCCTGCGCCAGGCGGTTGGCGCTGGCGTCAACCACCTCGACACGGCGCAGTTCTACGGCGCCTGCAACGAGCTGATCCGCGAGGCCCTGGCGCCCTACGACGATGACCTGGTCCTGGTGACCAAGGTCGGTGCCGTCCTGGACGCCGACGCCAAGCCCCTCCCGCTCGTACCGGCGCAGCGGCCAGCGGAGCTGCGCGCCCAGGTGGAGGCCAACCTCGCCTCGCTCGGCACCGACCAGCTGAGCGTGGTCAACTTGCGGCGCCTCGACGCCCAGCCCGGCATCATCGCCGAGGGCGAGCAGCGGGTCGACCTCGACGACCAGCTCGCGGCGCTCACCGCGCTGCGCGACGCGGGCAAGATCGGCGGCATCGGGCTCAGCAACGTCTCCGCCGGCCAGCTCCGCCAGGCGCTGCCCGCCGGGATCGTGTGCGTGCAGAACTCCTACAGCGCCCTCGACAGGACCGCCGAGCCCGTCCTCGACCGGTGCCGCGAGCACGGCATCGCCTGGGTCCCCTTCTTCCCGCTCGGCTCGGCGTTTCCCGGCAGGCCGAAGGTGACCGATGACCCCACGGTGGCCGCCATCGCCGCCGAACTCGGCGTCACCCCCGCGCAAGTTGGCCTCGCCTGGCAACTCGCGCACTACGACCACACGCTGCTCATCCCCGGCACGGCCAACCCCGCCCACCTGGCCGAGAACCTCGCCGTCGGGGCCATCGAGCTGCCCGAGGCGGCCCGCACCGCCCTCGACCACCTGTCCGCCGCCACTCGTGGAGACGACCAGGCATGAGCACGAGTACCAGGCCCCGTCAGACCGTCGAGCGGTTTCTCACCGGCTACCGTCCTTCGCGGAACTGCGTTTCCCCGGCCAGGAGCTCGCGCGGCAGGGTGGTCTCGTGCGCTTCTTCGTCGTCGGAGTCGATGTCGACGACGACGGCCGTCACGTTGTCGCGCCCGCCCGCGTCGTTGGCCGCCGCCACCAGCGCGTCCGCGGCTTGCTGCGCGGATCCGATCGCGAGCAGGGGGAGGATGACCTCATCGGGAAGCTCGCTGAACAGGCCGTCCGAGCAGATCAGGTACCGGTCGCCGCCGATGGCGGGCAGCAGCCAGTGGTCGGGGAGCAGGCCCGCGTCGCTGCCGAGGGCCCGGGTAACGACGTTCCTGCGCGGGTGGGTCCGCGCCTCCTCCCTGGTGATGACGCCGGCCAGGACCATTTCCTGCACTTCCGAGTGATCCACGGTCAGCTGCTCGAGGCGCTCACCGGCGAGGCGGTAGACGCGCGAGTCCCCGATGTTGAAGACCATCAGATGATCACCGCCCGCCGTCTCAAGGGCGGCGAGCCCGGTCGCCGTGGTGCCCATGCGGCGGTTCGCTTCATCCCGTTCGATGATGTGCTGGTTGGCGTGCTCAAGCGCGGTGAGCACCGCCTGGGCGAACAGCGGGCGAAGCGCCACGCACGCGATCATCTCCTCGATCGCGATCCTGCTCGCCAGGTCGCCGGAGCCGTGCCCGCCCATCCCGTCCGCGACCACGAAGAGCGGCGGAACCGCGAGATAGCTGTCCTCATTCACGTGCCGGACGTGGCCGACGGAGGTGGCCGCGCCATGGCTAAAGCGAATCATGTCACCTGCCGAGGGAGCGCTAGCGCGAGCGGTTCGGGGGTCGCCACTCCACGCCCTCCCATCGTGGCCGGTATCCGCAGCAGTCTGCCAGAGGATTTACGGATTTGGGGGGTAATGCTGCGTTGCTCGCGGGCCGCCCACCAGGCGGTGCGCACCGCGTCCGGGTGCCCGTTCGATTACCGGGAGTACTTCCGGCCAAATAGGGCCCGTCGGTTTTCAAGTTGCGCGTCCCGGGCGTGCCGTGGTCCCGCGGGTGGCCCGTTTCGCGCCTTGGCTTTGGTTCGGGCGGGTCCTGGCGTGCCGTTGACACTGAGATCGCGGGTCATCCGGGCGCCTGGCACCCGGGGGCCGGGAGGGTCGCCGGTTATGCCCCGGTTTGCTGGTGCTGCGGGCCGGCTGTTTTCATGATCGCGGGTCATAGGAGGCGGATATCGCCATTTTTGACCCGCAGTAATTTAACCGCCGGATCATGACCGGTTGTTTGTTCTATTTTGTGACGATGATGCGGCGGTTCGCGGGGTGTTCCCCCGCGATGACCCGCGGTCACGGCCCCAGGCGGCCGGCGGCCCGGGGGTGCCCGCCCGGCCACGTGCAA
>JAWWPV010001230.1:0-4751 GCA_033854775.1 Trebonia sp. | reverse complement strand
TCGATCGTCCTGTGGGAGCAGAACGCGTGGGGGTGGTCGGCCCTGGCCACCGGCGCCGCCATCGCCCCCGGGCCGCTCATGGTCCCCGTGTTCGCGTTCCTCATTGCCGGGCGCGCGATCGCGCGCTGGGGCCCGGGTCCGGTGTCCGCGGCCGGCGCAACTGCGTTTGCGTCCGGAGTCGCCTGGTGGGCCCTGGCCACCGGCGCCGCCATCGCCCCCGGGCCGCTCCTGGCTCCCAGGGGAATCGGCCGTTCTTGTCGGACCACACGACCTGGAGGTAAGGCGGCCTGACCATCCCGTAAAAGGCGTTGGAGATCGCGAGCAGGCCGTTCGACACCCGCCAGCTCGACTCGACCGGTCGGAGCGTGAGCGGGGCCGGGCAGACGTCGTCGAGCACGTCGCCTGCGGAGTAGTCGGCGCCGTCGGCGATCCTGGCGCCGATCGCGTTGATGATGGCCGCGCCGTTCTCGACGGGCAGCCCGCACAGGACCAGCTCCGGGGCCTGGCAGGACAGCCACATGCCCACGCTGTAGGCCCAGGGCGGTGCCGCCTCGTCGCCGTGCCGCCCGGAAATCGCCCAGCCGTGCTCCCCGACGGTCGCGGCGACCCAGCTCATGTACGCCGCGTGCTCGCAGTCGCGGTCCGCCCCGTCGGCCTGCCCGGGGTGACCGGGGCACTCTAGACGGGTCTTGCGACCGGAAAGGCGCCTAGGAAGGTTCATGCCGCACACGCTACGCTCGGGGTCCGACATTCCAGGTTGCCGCGAGAATCCGCTCCTTAGCGCGATTCGTACCTTTTGCGGCAGAGCGCGGTCCACGTTCGCGATCAGGACCGTGCTCAGCCGAGGTCCGCTCCCGCTTGAGCACTGGCGGTAGCACCGGACGCAACAGCACCGGAGAAAGCGTCAGCGGTGGCGAGTGCGGGCAGCTCGCCTGCCTCAGGGCCGCCCGCGCCCGAGTCGCCCGCCACGACGTCGTCGCTGCGGATCGTCCAGATGTCCCGCGGGATCAGGGTGAACGCGGACGCCACGAAGATCACCGCCGCCGCGGCGAACTGCGTCACTGGCACCCCGACTCGTGCCGCGAGCGGGCCGGCGATCAGTGCCCCGAGCGGCATGGCCGCGAGTGACCCGAACGCGTCGTACGACGACACCCGGGCCAGCTTGTCAGAAGGGATCCTGGTTGCCATCGCCACCGTCCACTGCACCATCATCACCTCGGACAGTGCCCCGAGGGCGCACGCGACCAGGCAGATGGCGGGCAGCGGCGCGACAAGCCCGAGCATCAGCGGTGAGATCGCGAACGCCCCCCCGGTGCAGACCACGAACAGCATCGGCTTGCGCGGCGTGTACCGCAGCGAGATGAGGCCGCCGAAGATCAGCCCGAGCGCCTCGGCGGCGGAAATCGCGCCCCACGCGGCCGCGCCGCCCAGGTGGGCCTTGGCCACCACCGGGCCGAGCACCATGAACCCGCCGTTCCAGGCCATCATGACCAGGCAGAACTGGATGACCGTGGCCCACAGCCAGGTGTGCTTGCGGAACTCCGCCCATCCCTCGCGCAGCTCGGCGGCCATGCTTGACCGCTTGCCGGCCAGGACCTGCCGCGGCACCCGGCCGCCCTTAACGGCCAGCATCACCGGGATGGTCCCTGTCATCCCGAGCGCGCACAGCGTCAGCGCCCACCCGGGCCCGGCCGCGGCGACGAGCACGCCCGCCGCCGCCGCGCCGGTCATCTGCCCCGTGTTCATCGCGAGCCGGCTGATCGAGCTGCCCTCCTGCAGCAGCGTGTCCGGCACGAGCTGGGGGAGCAGCGCCTGCGAGGCCGGGTAGAACATGGCGCCGCCGATGCCGTTGACCGCCTCCAGGCAGATCATGGCCCACAGCGGCGGATGCCCGGTCACCAGCATGAGCACGCCGAAGGCGCCCTCGCCGACGATCACGGCCAGGTTGCCCGCGATGATCACCCGCTGCGGCCGGAACCGGTCCGCGAATACGCCACTGACCAGCGAGAACACCAGCATTGGCGCGGTCTGGGCGGCGATCACGTAGGAGAGGTCGGCCGTTGAGCCGGTGACCCTGAGCACCGGGAACGAGACGCCCACGATCGAGAACCCGATGGAGAAGGGCGCGAGCAGCCGGTCCACGAGCAGGAGCCGGAAGTCACGGATGGCGAGCACTGGATACCGGCGGGCCCAGCCGGCGACTGCGGCACTGCGCCAAGACATGACAAAATCCTTCGCGGACGGCGGGGGAGCGGTTGAGCCTATGCTCCAACGCCGGGACCAGGCAATTTATTTTCCGGTAACGGACGACGGGGCCGCGCTACTCTGCGGTCGCCGGCGGCCCCTGCTCCCCGGCCTCATCGTCGTCGGCGATCCCGAGGTGGCGCTCGATGCTGGCCAGGCGCCGGTTGACCGACATGAGCAGCCCGCGGAACCCGGGCACGGCTTCCTCGTCGTCGGCGATGCCGAGGTGGCGCTCGATGCCGGCCAGGCGCCGGTCGATCGGGGTGAGCAGCTGGCGGAACCCGGCGGCCGGCGGCGGCAGTGGCGGGACGCGGGCCTCCCTTGCGAAGCCCTGGGCGCGCCGCCAGTCCACGGCCCACATCCCGTGCTCGGTTTCCCGTTCAGCGGCAGGGTCGGGCGCCGTCGCCTTGGCCACCTCGAGGACCTGCTGCCGCAGGGCGGGCAGTGACCCGCCGAGCCGCTCAAGGACCCGCGCGCCCGTGCCGTCCGCGTCGCGCATCAGCGCGAGCAGGATGTGCTCGGTGCCGATATAGCTCTTCTTCTGCTCAAGCGCCTCGCGCAGGGACAGTTCAAGGATCTTCTTGGCCCGCTGGGTGAACGGGATGTGCCCGGAGGGCGCCTTGTCGCCAGGCCCGGCAAGCTCCCCGACCTGAGACCTGGCCGCTTCCAACGTGATCCCCGCTGATCCGAGGACAACCGCCGCCGCGCCGCCCTGCTCGTGCAGCAGCCCGAGCAGCAGGTGCTCGCTGCCGATGTGATTATGGCCGAGCATCCTGGCCTCTTCCTGGGCCAGCACCACCGCGCGCCTTGACTGTTCGGTGAACCGCTCGAACATCGCGTGCTCCCGCGGCTCAGAGCCGTCGCTGCGCGTGGGCGATGTTGATGACCGCGATCGCGGCCCAGATCAGCAGGACCATGAGCAGCGCGGCGACGGACTCCACGTGATGGCTCACGACGACAGCGGTAGCCCCGACGCCAAGCCCCATCGACCCGAGGCCGAGCACCATCCCGCTCAGCCCGCCGGCCCGCCGGGGCGCCGCAGGCGGTGGCGGGGCAGCGGCCGGCATCGACGGCGTGGGCGCGGCCGGCCCCTGGTAGGCGGGCGGTCCCTGGTAAGCGGGCGTCGCGCGGTTGCCGCCCTGCGCCGGCTGGGCGGGCTGAGGCAGCCCGCCCATCCGCGCGTCGATCCGCCGGTCGATCTCGTCGCCGATGCGCTCGACCAGGCCCTCGGCCACGGCAGAGTCATACCGCGGTCCGAGTTCCGCGTGGGCGGCCACGGACGCGGTGATCTCGTCCCGTTCGTTGACGTTCACGCGCACACGTTATGTCGCAAGACGCCTTCACAGCAAGGAAAAGGGAAAACATCAATCAACCTTGATCATTGCCTTTTTCTGAGAGCGGCCCCGGACGGGTCCGCCGGACTGCCGTGGAACTGGCAGACTGGAGGGATGACCATGACCGATCCGGTCACGGCCGGTGCGATAGCGAAGCCCGGTCCTGGCGAGCCGTGTGTACTGCTGAAGCAGGGAGAAATCTTCCTCAAGGGGAGGAACAGGCAGCAATTCGAGCGGATGCTGCACGCCAACGTTCGTGCGGCGGTCCGCACCACCGGGGTGCCCGCGGAGCTCACCCTGCGCGAGGGGGTGCTCGTGCTGCGGGTGGCGCGCGACGGCCTGACCCCGGCGGAGCACGCGGCGGCGGTGGACCGGGTGACCGAGCGGGTGGCCGACGTGCCTGGGGTCGTTCGCGTCTGCCGGGCGCTGCGGGTCGACAAGACGCCCGAGGCGGCGATCGCCGCCTCCATCGCGCTGACCGACGCGGGCAGCGGCTCGTTCGCGGTGCGGGCACGGCGGCGCGACAAGCGCTTCCCCGTCACGTCCGAGCAGCTCAACGCGCTGATCGGGGCGCAGGTCGTGGCCGCCCACGGGCTGAAGGTCTCGCTCAAGCACCCGGACACGGAGATCTTCGTCGAGGTTGACCAGCGCGAGGTGTTCGTGTTCACCGGCGGGCTGCCGGGGCAGGGGGGCCTGCCGGTGGGGATGAGCGGCCGGGCGGTGGTCCTGATGTCCGGCGGGATCGACTCGCCCGTGGCTGCCTACCGGATGATGAAGCGCGGGCTGCGCTGCGTCTTCCTGCACTTTTCCGGCATGCCGCTGACGGGGCCTGAGTCGGTATACAAGGCCTACGCGCTGGTTCGCGGGCTCGACCGGTTCCAGGGCGCGTCGCGGCTTTACGTGGTGCCCTTCGGCAAGGCGCAGCAGTCCCTCGCCACGTCGGGGGCGGGCCGCCTCCAGATCATGGCACAGCGCCGGCTGATGCTCAAGACGGCAGCGGCCCTGGCCGCCCGGATGCACGCCTCGGCCCTCGTGACCGGTGATTCCCTCGGCCAGGTGTCCAGCCAGACGCTGCCGAACATCACCGCGCTCGACGACGCCGTGTCGCTGCCGATCCTGCGGCCGCTGCTCGGCTGGGACAAGACGGAGATCATGTCGGAGGCGCGCCGGCTC
>JAWWPV010001229.1:0-6496 GCA_033854775.1 Trebonia sp. | reverse complement strand
GCTCGCCACGGCGCCTCCCTCCCTCGCTGACGTACGTTTGTGCTGTAACCAGCCACGCGGATAACGTAACTCCGTGAGCGAGCAGCCGACAGCGGGGGAGGCACCCGCGCCCCCAGTGTCTGCTGGAGAGCCAGTGCCTGCCGGAGAACCAGTGGCCGCCGGAGAACCAGTGGCCGCCGGAGCCCTGCCCGCGACCGATCAGGCCCAGGCGGCCGGTCAGCCCGAGGCGGCCAGTCAGCCCGAGGCGGCCGGTCAGCCCGAGGCGGAGCAGGCGCTCGCCGCCGACCCGTGGAGCGATCCCCGGCTCCCCTGGGAAGGCAAGCCGCGCCGGGTCGACATGCTGTGCTGGGCGGCGATCACGCTCAGCGGGCTGTACTACCTGGCCATCCTGCCGTGGCGCGCGAGCCTGGTCGGCACGCACCCGGTGATCAGCGAGCTGCTGAACGGGTCGACAGAGGCGATCGTGTCGGCCGCGGCGTTCGCGCGCGTGGGGCACGGCACGCTAGCCATCGTCCTGCTCGCCTCGATTCCAGGCCTGATGAAGTTCGACATCATCTACTGGTGGGCCGGCCGGCTGTGGGGCGAGAAGATCATCAATCTCTTCGCCGGGCGGAGCCAGCGGCAGCGCAGGCGCGGGCTGAAGTTCGTGGCGCGGGTGAATCGCTGGGGCCGGTGGTTCACCTGGCCGGCTGTCATCATCTCGCCGTTCCTGCCGATCCCGAACGCGATCATCTACGCGGTGGCCGGGTGGACGGGGATGAGCTGGGTGACGTTCCTGATACTCGACGCGATCGGCTCGCTCTCCTGGGCCGGGCTGCTCGCGGGCCTTGGCTGGGCGCTCGGGCAGCACGCCGTGTCCGTGGCGCAGACGGTGTCCAAGTATGGGCTGTGGGTATCAATCGCGATCGTGGTTCTTGTGGTTGTAGGACAAATGAGGGGCGCGCGGGCGCAAAGTTGACCTGCACGTGCATATTGACCGTGCAGTTGGCCTTGCAGGTGCATGCGCTGATGCGGCAGGATATGAGCTGCGTCAATCACCCGGATGACGCCAGACGGACCTCGGGGTCGTGATGAGTCTGCATCAACTGGAAACGCTGCCGACCAGGACGCGCGTACATCCGTCGGCCAGGCAGCCGCTCGATCAGTCAGCGCGGCTGACGCCGTCTCCCCGGCGGCCGCGCATGATGCGGATGCCCGCGGACTGGTGGGACTCGCCGACGGCGGTCGTCTGCCCGCTGTCCCGTGGCCCGCAGTCTGCCCGGGCGGCCCGCCGTCTGACCAGGAACACGCTGCGCGACTGGGGCCTGGCGTTCCTGGCGGAGGACGCGGAGGCCATCGTCGGTGAGTTCGTCGCGAACGCGGTCACGCACGCGGCCACCGCCGGCGAGGTGACACGTAAGCAGGCGGCGGAGAACCTGGGCCTGCGCCTCTTCCGCCGCACCGGCGAAGTGATCTGCGCCGTTCTCGACCCGTCGGACTCGGCCCCGGTCCTCAAGGTGCCTGGCTCGGTTGAGGAGTCCGGCCGCGGCCTGCAGATGGTCGACGCGCTGAGCGACGTCTGGGGCTGGTCCCCGGTCGCCGGCCGCGGCAAGGCAGTCTGGGCGATCCTGTTCTGCGCCTGACCAGCCGCGTTTAACCGCCTGAACCGACTCGAGGAGGGGAGAGCCGGACCAGGCGGTTAACAGGCGGCCCCGATTCGCGTCACGCGGTCGGCGGCCGCTCTTTGCTTCCCTGGGCCCTTAACGGGTGCAGGGTCGTCCCTCCCGGTCGATGACTGCTAACCTCGCATGACGCAACGGCGAGAAGGAGGCACGGCGCAATGCCCTGGACCTGGCGGTACGAAAAGGCGGACGGCGCTGTGGTGAACGGCGCGGGCCTGCAAGAGGCCATCTTCGCCAGCCAGGGGGACGCCGAGAGCTGGCTGGGCGAGAACTGGCGAGAGCTGCTCGACAGCGGCGTCGACCAGGTGTCGCTCTTCGACGACATCCGCAAGCAGTACGGCCCGATGTCCCTCCACCCCGAGGGCTAAGCCCACCCCGAGGGCAAAGCGGTGCGGCCCGACCGGGTATTTCACGACATCGCCGCCCGCCGCCGGCCCCCACAAAAAGCAGGCGCTAGAAGTCGTCGCCCGGCTTGAGCCTCGCGGCGGGGGTCCGGAAGCGGCGGAGCTGGAGCGCGCGCATGATGGCGTACATCGCCAGGCCGCGCGTGGACTCCGCGGGCAGTCGCTCGTGCACCACCCTCATGATCGACCGGCGCAGGAAGTAGGCGTCCACGGCGATGACCGCGACGATCGCGAGGAGGAAGAACTGCATGTAGCTCGCGAGCGACGAGTGGGACCTGCCTGTGAAGAGCGCGATGATCAAGACGACCAGCGCGTACATGTAGAACTCCATCGGGCGCCGGTGCGCGTCGACGTAGTCCCTGGCCAGCTTCTTGGTCGGGCCGCGGTCGCGGGGGCCGAGCGCCCAGTCCTCGCCGCGCCGCATGGCCTGCATCTGCTTGCTACGGTCTTCGCGCGCCTTGGTCTTTTCTTCCGGCGTCAGCTTGCGCCTTGAGTCGGTGGCCGCGGGTCGGCCCCGGCCACTGGTAGTGGAGCCGGTGAGGGTCCGGTACCGGTTGGCCTCCGCCGAACTGCGCTTGGGCGTGGGCCGCCCCTTGCCCGCCTGTGCGGCTGGCTTGCTCTTAGCCGGAGCTTCCGGGGTCTGCGCGCCCTGGGGACCCTGGGCCTTGCCGTCGGCAGCTCCTTCGCTGTTGCGTCGGAACACGGGCATAGCTTAGCGGTAGATGCCGGCCCAATCGCCATCCAACCGATTTGGCCGCGGGCCAAGCGGGGGATACACAGGAGATAAGTGGCTACTACTCGCGGCAGCGCGTAGGGTTGATCGTGGTGAGCCGGCGGCAATTAGCCGCCGCCTGGTGGCTTCCTGCCGCCCGGGGGCGGCGCTCAGGTTAAACGAAGGGGACGGCCGCGTCTATGAGCGTGATGAAGCGAGTCTCGCTGATATTCCGGGCCAAGGCCGACAAGGCGCTGGACCGGATGGAAGACCCACGCGAGACCCTCGACTATTCCTACAAGCAGCAGGTCGAGATGCTGACCCGGGTGCGGCGCGGGGTTGCGGACGTCGCTACGTCGCGGAAGCGCGTCGAACTCCAGATGAACTCCCTGCAGAAGGAGATCGGCAAGCGCGACGTCCAGGCGCGGGACGCGCTGGGCAAGGGCCGTGAGGACCTCGCCAGGGCCGCGCTGCAGAACAAGTCGCAGCTGGTCGCGCAGTACGCCGACCTGGAGACTCAGTTTGCCAACCTCCAGGATCAGGAGGAGAAGCTGACGCTCGCCTCGCAGCGGCTCGACGCCAAGGTGCAGTCCTTCCGGACTCGGAAGGAGACCCTCAAGGCGACCTACACCGCCGCCGAGGCGCAGACCCGCATCAACGAGGCCTTCTCCGGGATCTCCGAGGAGATGGGCGACGTCGGCCTTGCCATCCAGCGGGCCGAGGACAAGACGGCGCAGATGCAGGCCAGGGCCGGCGCGATTGACGAGCTGCTCGCCTCCGGTGCCCTTGAGGACCACGTGGGCGGCGGCCAGGACTACATCCAAGCGGAACTTGACAAGCTTGGTGCCGGCAGCGACGTCGACTCCGAGCTCGCGCGGATCAAGGGTGAGATCGCCTCGAGCGCGCCCAAGCAGATCGAGGGCAACGGCTCCGCGAGTGCCGGACAGGAGGCCCCGGCTGCCGAGCAGCAGGCAGGTGACGGATCGTGATCGTGCGAATCCTCGGCGAGGGCCAGTTCCGCGTCGGTGATGACGCCGCCATGAAGCTGACCGCGCTGGACAAGGACCTCGACGCGGCCGTCCGCGACGACGTCGAGGCGTCGTTCAGCGCCACCCTGCACGCCGCCGTGGCCCTGGTTCGGACGACGGGGGAGCCGGTGGCGGACGACGAGTTCGTGACGGCGGACTACATCCTTCCCTTCGCGGACGCCACCGTCAGCGAGGTGCGCAAGCTCCTCGCGGACGGCACGATCCCCGGCGACTCGATCGGGCTTCCGTAGAAAAGCGCATGCCGCTGACGCCTGCCCACGGCTGGATCCAACGTGATTCGCCGTGGGCAGAACCGTTTCCTGTGAGTTCAGAAAGTACAGCGGAAGCCTTGAGCTAACCCGCAACGTTCTTCGGATAGATTGCCATTGACAACCAGGCACACCGCGACAAAGCAGACGAGTCGCGAACCTGGTGATCGGAGGTGCGTTATGGCGGCGCGTACAAGGTATGCGCCAGACCGGGGCCTGACCGTCCGGATGACCGCGACGATGTTCCTCCTCGGCTTGGTTTTTGTCGTGTTTGTCGCCTTGATCATCGGCCTCATGGCTAAGTTCCACGCCAGCGCCGCTGCGATCGTCTTGGTGGCGGTGGTCTTCGGCGGCGGCTCCGCGGTCGCCTCGCTGTTCTTCAGCGACAAGATCGCCCTGGCCGCGGCGGGTGCGCGCGTGGTCTCCCCGCGTGAGGCACCGGAGCTGCACGGCATCGTGGACCGGCTCTGCGCGCTCGCGGACATGGACAAGCCCCGCGTCGCGATCGCCCCCGCCCGCATGCCGAACGCCTTCGCGACCGGCCGTAACAGCAAGAACTCGGTGCTGTGCGTCACCGACGGCCTGCTGTACCACAGCCAGCTGACCCAAGAGGAGCTTGAGGGCGTCCTCGCGCACGAGCTGAGCCACGTGGCCCACAAGGACGTCCAGGTCATGACCTACGCCAGCCTGCTGGCGATCGTGGCGGGCCTCCTCGTGCGGTTCGCCTTCTACTCCGAGATCTTCGGCGGCGGCCGGCGCGGCGGCAACAACAGCCAGGCGGCCCTGCTGATCCCGCTGATCATGCTCGCTTCCATCGTCGTGTACGCGGTCAGCTTCCTGCTGATCAGGGTGCTGTCCAGGTACCGTGAGCTGGCCGCCGACCGCAGCGGAGCGTTGCTCACCCAGAACCCGAGCGCGCTGATCTCCGCGCTGACCAAGGTCAGCCAGGGGATGAACCGGATACCGACCCAGGACCTACGGAGCGCAGAGTCACTCAACGCCTTCTACTTCGCCCCGGCGATGAAGCTGACCCGCGGTGGTGGTGGCGGCGGCGGTGGCGGCGCGAGCCTGTCGGCCTTGTTCTCCACCCACCCGTCCCTGGAGAAGCGGATCGCGCAGCTGACCAAGATCCAGCGTGAGCTTGGCCAGGTCGACGCGGACCCGCGCGGCCTGCGGTAATGGGCTTCCTCGACACGCTCTTGGGCCGGACGAAGCCCGTCCAGCCCAAGCTTGACGACCTGTTCGGACTCCCGTCCGCCGCCGTCCAGCTGGAGGCGGCGACCGGCTTCAAGCCCACGGGCTCAGGCTCGGTCAGCTTCCGCGCCCCGGAGGGCAAGCCGTTCGCCGACATCCAGAAGGAGGTCCTTGAGCTCCTCGACATGGACGAGGGCAAGCCAGGCGGCGGCCTGCCGGTCGAGGTGACCAAGGACACCTACGGCTACACCTGGCTGGTCAGCAGCCACATGAGTGACGAGATGGACGCCCTGGTCACCGATCTGCACGCGGTGAACAGCGCGCTCGTAGACGGCGGCTTCGGCCCGCAGCTGCTGTGCACGCTCGTCGCCTTCTCCGACGACAGCCAGCGCCGCCTGTCGCTCGTCTACCTCTACAAGCGCGGCACGTTCTATCCTTTCGCACCGCTCGGCAGCGGCGACAACCGCGACAACGCCCTTGAGCTGCAGGTCAAG
This sequence comes from Trebonia sp., assembly GCA_033854775.1. Lineage (GTDB taxonomy): Bacteria > Actinomycetota > Actinomycetes > Streptosporangiales > Streptosporangiaceae > Trebonia. The sequence goes on along the minus strand of JAWWPV010001229.1, from coordinate 734 downwards.
GGCGTGCTTGGCGAAGACCTGAAGTTCGAGCAGGACCTGACCCGCTGGTTCCCTGTCTGGGGTGCACCCGGCCTGTGAGCAAGAGCTCATTCGGGATCAGGCCCGATGGCAGGAATGCCGCCGGCATGCGTACAGTTGAAAGCGAACGACGGTGCCGCGCGTGCGGCAGCCATATATAAGACGGGAGCTAGTCACAGATGACCGTTCAGGACGAAGTGACGCAGCAGGGGATCGCCCTCACCGAGGGGGCCGCGAGCAAGGTCAGCGCGCTGCTCGCCCAGGAAGGCCGGGATGACCTGCGCCTGCGGGTAGCCGTGCAGCCCGGCGGCTGCTCGGGCCTGAAGTACCAGCTCTACTTCGACGAGCGCTCGTTCGACGGCGACGTCCTCAAGGAGTTCGGCAGCGTTGGCGTGGTGACCGATAAGATGTCCGCGCCGTACCTCATGGGCGCCACGATCGACTTCGTGGACACCATCGAGAAGCAGGGCTTCACGATCGACAACCCGAACGCGACCGGCTCCTGCGCCTGCGGCGACTCGTTCCACTGATCCCGCGGGCCGTCAGGCCCCCCGATAGCTGAATAGAGCCTCCCAACGATGCGGATTGCTGTCACCGGGTCGATCGCGACCGACCACCTGATGATGTTCGCGGGCAAGTTCACGGACACGCTGATCGCCGAGAAACTGGACAAGATCTCGGTCTCGTTCCTCGTCGGCGACCTGGAGATCAGGCGC
>JAWWPV010001228.1:0-5579 GCA_033854775.1 Trebonia sp. | reverse complement strand
CCAGCGCCGACCTGGCCTCAGCCTGCCGGATTTATCGACATAAACGCACCAAGATCAAGTTTTCGGTCTTACTGCCGAGAGTTCGACCCCATATAGGGGCCGAACTCTCGGCACTGACTAAAACGCTCCCAGCCCGTGGCCGAGGGCAGGCACGCAGCCGTCTGGTGCGACAGTGGATTGTGTAGCACCACAATCAGGCAGCCTGAAAATTGTTGTCTCACTAGCATCCGAGTGCCTATACTGCCGGTGCGGAAGGTGCTCGCTCCGGCCAGGTGCCAGGGTGAGTCGTAAGAGGAACTCGGTGCGAGTCCGGGACTGTCCCGCAGCGGTATTCGGGAAACGACCGCCGTCGTGCAGCACTGGGCCTCTGGGGCCTGGGAAGCGACGGCTAGTGCGAGGGAGACAGGCCATGGAAACGACCGTACTCGGGTACCCGCGGATCGGCGCGCAGCGCGAACTGAAGAAGGCGACAGAGGCGTTCTGGGCGGGCCGGGAGACGAGAGTCGGCCTGACGGACACCGCCGCCGCGCTGCGCCGGCAGACCTGGGAGACGCTGCGAGATGCCGGCCTGTCGGGCATCCCGTCAAATACGTTCTCGCTGTACGACCACGTGCTCGACACCGCCGTGATGGTCAATGCCATCCCGGAACGGTTCGCGGGCCTTGACGGGCTGAACGCCTACTTCGCGATGGCACGCGGCGCCGAGGGAATCGCGCCGCTTGAGCTGACTAAGTGGTTCGACACGAACTACCACTACCTGGTGCCCGAGCTCGGGCCGGGAACGGACCTGCGGCTGGCCGATTGCAAGCCGGTCCTGGAATACCTGCAGGCCCGGTCGCTTGGCATCGAGACGCGACCGGTCCTGCTGGGGCCGCTGTCGTTCCTCCTGCTCTCCAAGCCCGCCGAGCCGGGGTTCCGGCCGCTGGTCCTGCTTGACCCGCTGCTTGACGTATACGAGCGGCTGCTTGAGAAGCTGCACGCGGTCGGGACCGAATGGGTTCAGCTGGACGAGCCAGTGCTTGCCGGGGACCGGACGGAGGAGGAGCTTGAGGCGCTGCGCCACGCCTACCAGCGGCTCGGGTCACACTTCCGGCGGCCGGTGCTGCTGGTGAGCACCTACTTCGGGGAGATCGGCAATGCGCTGCCGGTGCTGGCGGCGAGCCCGGCCGAGGCGATCGGCCTGGACTTCGTGGCCGGGCCAGGGAACCGGGAGGCACTCGCCGCGATCGGCGGGATTGGCGTCAAGACCCTGGTCGCCGGGGTGATCGACGGCCGGAACGTGTGGCGCGCGGACCTGCCCGGCGCGCTGTCGCAGTGCGCGTCGCTGCTCGGTCTTGCCGGGAACTTGATCGTGAGCACGTCCTGCTCGCTGCTGCACGTGCCGCTTGACCTGCGCGCGGAGACGTCGCTGGCACCGGAGCTCGCTGGCCGCCTGGCCTTCGCGCGGCAGAAGGTCGACGAGGTCGTAGCGATCGGCCGAGCGCTCACCGAGAGCGACGCGGTCCCCGCGCGGGCAGCCACGGCCGCCCCGGAGGTAAGCGCGCAGGTGCGGGCAAGGCTTGACGCGCTGGGCGACGACCCCGTCCGCACTCCCTACGCGATCCGCCAGGCGGCGCAGGCAGATGGCCTGCCACTGCTGCCCACCACGACGATCGGTTCCTTCCCGCAGACCGCGGAGATCCGCGCGGCCCGCGCCGGCTACCTGGCCGGGCACATCACGGGGGACGCCTATGACGCCGCCATGCGCGCCGAGATCGACCGGGTGATCGCGCTTCAGGAAGACATCGGCCTGGACGTGCTGGTGCACGGCGAGCCCGAGCGCAACGACATGGTGCAGTACTTCGCCGAGCACCTGGACGGGTTCGCCGCCACGACTAGCGGCTGGGTGCAGTCGTACGGGACCCGGTACGTCCGCCCGCCCATCCTGCACAGCGACGTCAGCCGGCCCGAGCCGGTCACCGTCAGGTGGGCCCGCTACGCGCAGTCCCGCACGGCCAGGCCAGTCAAGGGCATGCTGACCGGGCCGGTCACCATGCTCGCCTGGTCGTTCGTCCGCGATGACCAGCCGCTCGGCGACACCGCCCGCCAGGTCGCGCTCGCCATCAGGGACGAGATCGCCGACCTCGAAGCCGCCGGGATCGGCATCATCCAGGTCGACGAGCCGGCCCTGCGAGAGCTGCTGCCGCTGCGCCAGGCCGGCCGCGAGGCCTACCTCGGCTGGGCCGTGCGGGCGTTCCGGCTGGCAACGTCCGGCGCGGCCGACACGACCCAGATCCACACGCACATGTGCTACAGCGAGTTCGGCGAGATCCTCGGCGCCATCGCGGCACTCGACGCCGACGTCACCACCGTCGAGGCCGCCCGCTCCCGGATGGAGTTCATCGCCGACCTCACCGCAGCCGGCTTCGCGCACGGCATCGGACCGGGCGTCTGGGACATCCACTCCCCGCGCGTGCCGGCGGTTGACGAGATCGCCGAGTCTCTCATCCTGGCCATGAGCGTCATCGGGCCAGCCCGGCTGTGGGTCAACCCCGACTGCGGCCTGAAGACCCGCGGCTACGCCGAGACCGAGCCCGCCCTGCGCAACCTGGTCGAAGCCGCCCGCCAGGTGCGCGCGGGAGTCGCCTGACGACCTTAAGCGGGGGATCGCGCCGCCGCACTCGATGGCGGTGGCATCCGCCGGGTCTGCGTTGGGTCGATGAACACGTGGGGCTGCAGCGGAAGCTTTTCCGACAGCCTGCTGTCGATCTCGTCGGCGAGGTCCTCTGCCTCATCGGCCCCCAGTTCGTCGTTGAGCGCGACCCGGGCCGCGACGATGAGGGTGTCCGGGCCCATGTGCATGGTCTGCAACTCAAGCAGGGCGTCCACGCCTGGCCTTGACTCGATTTCCTCGCGGATCAGCCGCTCCATCTCTGGACTGGCGGCCCGGCCGATGAGCAGTTCCTTACTGTCCATGCCGAGCTTGACGGCCACGGCCACCAGCAGGACGCCGATGGCGATGGACGCCCCGCCGTCCCAGACCGGTGAGCCGGTTAGCTGGCGGAGCCCGACGCCAAGAGCAGCGAGTATCAGGCCCACTACGGCGACGCTGTCTTCGAACAGAGCCACCTTGACCGTGATGTCGGGGCTTGACTCCACATGGTCGAGGATCTCCTTGTGGCGGCGCCGGGCTTCGCCCCGTACCTGCCAGAAGGCGCGGGCCAGGGAGGTCCCTTCCGCGACGAACGCCACGCCCAGGGCCGCGTACGCGATTCCAGGGCTCTCGTTGTGCTTGCTGGACAAGCTCAGCAGCCCCTCGAAGATCGAGAACCCGCCGCCGGCGACGAAGATGCCGAACGCCGCGAGCAGTGACCAGAAGTACCGTTCCTGGCCATGGCCGAACGGGTGGTCACGGTCGGCCGGCCGGTCCGCCTGGTGCAGTGACGTCAGCAGGAACGCCTGATCGAGCGTGTCGGCCGCGGAGTGGGCGGCTTCGGCGAGCATGGCGCTCGAACCGGTCATGATCCCGGCGACCAGCTTGGCCAGGCCGACCAGGATGTTTGCCGCGCCGGCGATAATGACGGTCCGTCGGGTGGCCTCGTGTCCGTTGCGCCTGTTCACGCGACTACTGCTGCCCGCGCGAGCGGCATCAAACCGGCGGCGAGTAAGCGATCAGTGGCCAGCGCCCGCTGGCCCTATGAGCGACGCCCGCCCGGGTTGTCGCCGTAGCGGCGGCGGAACTGCTCCACCCGGCCGGCGGTGTCGACCACCCGGGACTTGCCGGTGTAGAACGGGTGGCTCGCCGACGAGATCTCCACGTCGATGACGGGGTACGTGTTGCCGTCTTCCCACTCGATCGTGTGGTCGCTCGTCGCCGTGGACTTCGTGAGGATCGCGAAATTCGCTGAGCGATCCCGGTAGACGATGGGGTGGTAGTCGGGATGAATGCCTGGCTTCATGACTAGCCTCCCTGCTCGCGAGGGTTTGCGTAATCAACGTGCGCGCGGCCGGAGATGTTCCATCCAGCGCCCACGCCCCATGCTCAGTGCTCGGGTGCCTGATGAAGCCCGCCCCCGTTCGGAAAACTCAAGATCTTTATCCCGAACGGATGCGTGGTGCCCCACCCCGGCCAGGGAACTCGCTCGCGCGCGTGCTAGACGGCCCTGCTCGCGTCAACGACCGGCCGGCCCCGACGCGGCGCGGGTGAGGGTCGTGGCGGTGCGGACGATGCTGGCAATGGCTTCCTCGGGGTCGAGGCCGCAGGCGTCGGTGAGGCTGAACAGCGCCTCGGCGCTGACGACGACCGCGAGGTCACGCTTGAGCTGCGTCAGGCCGGCGGGGTCGGTAGCGCCGAGCGTGTGCTCAAGCGGGGCGAGCGCGCTGTCGATCAGGCCGTACCGCAGGCCGGGGCGGGCCTGGGACTGCCCGGGCCTGGTGATTGTCGCCGCGATCAGGGCCCGGACCACGCCCTGGCGGCTCAGCACGTGGCGCAGCAGGAACTCGGTAGCGGCCGCGATGCGCTCGACCGGGTCGTCGGAGCCGGCGACCGGGGCAAGCGCTTCGGCCGGGTCGGGGAGCTGCCCGGCGATGGCCTCCCGCAGCAGGCCGGCCAGGTCGGGGAAGTACCGGTACGCCGTCGCCTCCGAGACGAGGGCCGCCTTGGCGACTTCGGACATGGTCACCTCGCGGCCGGTCCGGCTCAACTCGGCCGCGGCCTGCAGGATCGCGGTGCGCGTGCGCAGTTTCTGGTTGGCCCGGCCCGCCATGCTCCGTACCGCCACTGGTCCGCCTTTCGCCGCTTTAATGAGAGCTAGTTATCGTTATGCTAAGCCACTTGCAAGCGAGGTCCCGCCGCTGGCCCGCGCACTGCGGTGCCGCGGGCCGGCGGCGGCCTGGCATCAGTGGCCGGCTGGCTTGACCACGGTGTCCACGAAGTCCCCGATGGCGGCGAGCACCGCGCCGGGCTGTTCGATCTGGGGGAAGTGCCCGGCCTCGGCGACGGCCTGGAAGTGGCCGTTGGCGAAGGCGGCGGCGTAGGCGCGGCCGTAGTCGGCCGGGACGATGCCATCCTCCATGCCCCAGGCGACCAGCACCGGCACGGTGACCCGGTGCAGGCGCCGGCGCAGCTTGGGCGCGAACATAAAGTCCTCGCCCGCGTAGAGCGCCAGTACCTGCTGGTTGGCGGCCATGGCGGCGCGCTGCTCCTCGGTCATCGCGGCCGGGTCGGGCCGGAGGGCCGGGTTGAAGAATGACAGCCGCCCGACCGCCTGCGGCGGCAGCCCGCGGATTTCGGTGACCTGGGCCCGGTTGTCTGGGCGGATGCCGTTGGCGTTGAGCAGCACCATCGACCTGACCCGGCCGCCGATGTCGCGCAGCCCCATCTCCGCGGCGATCCAGCCGCCGAGGGAGTTGCCGATCACCATCACCTCGTCAAGTCCAAGCTCCTCAAGCAGGTCCAGGTAGGCGTCGGCCAGGTCGGCGGCCGAGTCCAGCCACGGCACCCGGGGCGTGCCGTCGAAGCCCGGGTGGACGGGGGTCACCACGTAGGCGTGCTCGGACAGCGCCGCCGCCAGCCCGGCCACCGACCGGGGGCCGGCGCC
>JAWWPV010001227.1:0-3235 GCA_033854775.1 Trebonia sp. | reverse complement strand
CCCCTCACGGTCCTCGCCACCACGGGCCCGGCGGTCAGACGCCGTCCTGACGTACAGCGCGGCGCCCCGGCCGGGGTGCCATGGCGCCTCGGCCGCCGCACGCACCTCGAAGGTCAGATGGTTCACCGCGCCGACCGAGCGGGCCGCCTCGATCGCGTCGGCCCAGGTCTCGGGCCGTCCTGGGCCCCACCAGCCGGCCAGCTCGCGGTGGCCGGCGAGGACGCCGCCCACCCGCTGCGGCTGGTCGGGCAGCGCGGCGGCGAGCGTCGCGAGTTCCGCCTCGGTGGGGCCGCGGTCGGTGGCGAGGATCGGCGCGACACCAGGCGCGCCGGGGCGCGGCAGGAACACCAGGCCGGTCTCGAACAGGGCGGTGTCCGGGAAGCCGCGGCCGATGTTCCGCACCAGGGTGCGGAACAGGCCGGGCAGCAGGGTGGTGCGGAGCCGCGGCTGGTCCTCGCTCAGCGGGTTCGCCACCTTGACCGCGGGGCGGCGCGGGTCTTCCGGCGCGAGCATGAGGCTGTCCGCCTCCGTCGCCGGGGCGAACGGGTCGCAGTGCACCTCGACGAAGCCGGCGGCGCCGAGCGTGCGGGCGATCGCCCGCAGCGACTTCTGCCGCTCGGTCAGGCCCTGGCCCGCGGTGGCGCGGGGCGTCCTGACGGGTATGTTGCCGTAGCCCTCGAGGCGGATGACCTCCTCGGCCAGGTCGGCCGCATCGGTGAGGTCGGGTCGCCACGACGGGGGCGTTACCAGCAGGACCATGTGCTGACGGTCGCGCTGGCCGTGCTCGTGCTCCTGGCTCACCGGGGCCGCCGGCGCCTTCTTCGCGCGCCAGGGGGCGATCGTCGGGGGCGCGGACGCCGGGGTGGAGCGCACCTCGCAGCCCACCTCCTGCAGCCGGGCGACGACGGTGTCCATGCCGTAGACGACGCCGGCGACGCGGTCCGGGTAGTCGGCCGCCACCTGGATCGTTACCGGCGTGACCGGCACCTGCGCGTGCGTGACGCCGGGCACGACCGTCGCGCCGCCGAGGTCGGCGAGCAGCGCGGCGGCCCGCGCGGTGGCCCGCAGCGGCAGCTCACGATCGGTGCCGCGCTCGAAGCGGTAGGACGCCTCGGAGTGCAGCCGGTGACGGCGGGACATCTTCGCGGTCCCGGTGTCGCTGAAGTGCGCGCCCTCGATGACGATGTCGGTGGAGTCGTCGTCGATCTCGGTCGCCAGGCCGCCCATCGTGCCCGCCATGGAGATCGGGCCGCTGTCATCGGTGATGAGGATGTCGGACTCGTACAGCGTGCGGGTGACGTGGTCAAGCGTGGTCAGCGTCTCGCCGGGGCGCGCGCGCCGCACCACGATCGGGCCGTTGAGCTTCGCCCGGTCGAAGGCGTGCAGCGGCTGGCCGAGCTCGAGCATCAGGTAGTTGGTCACGTCGACCGCCAGGGAGACGCTGCGCATGCCGCTGCGGGCGAGGCGGACCTGCATCCACAGCGGCGTCCTGGCCGCGGGGGCGAAGCCGCGGACCTCGCGGAGCACGAACCGGTCGCAGGCGGTCGGGTCAGCGATCGCGGCGGGCCACGGCCCGGCGCCGGCCCGGAGACCGCCCGCGCGGGCGTCCGGATCCCCAGCGCGGGCCAGGTCCTCGACGCCGGCCTCCGCCGCAAGGCCCGGGTCGTCCTCGCCCGGCACGAATGTCAGCGCCGGGTCGGTGTACGGGACCTGGTAGGCGCTGGCGAGCTCGCGCGCCACGCCCCTGATGGAGACCGCGTAGCCGCGGTCCGGAGTGACGGTGATCTCAAGCACGTCATCGCGCAACCTGGCGTATGCCGTGAAATCGACGCCAAGCGGCGTGTCCGGCGCCAGGACCAGGATGCCGGTGTGGTCCTCGCCGATGCCAAGCTCGTCGACCGCGCAGATCATGCCCTCGGAGACGCGGCCGTACTTCTTCGCCGCGGTGATCTCGAACCCGCCGGGCAGCACGGCGCCGACCGTGGCGAACGCGACACGGTCGCCCACGCTGAAGTTGGTCGCACCGCAGATGACGCCGGTGAGCGTCTCCGGGTCGGCGGTCAGCTCGGCGTCGCTCGTCGCGACCCGGCAGTAGCGGATCGGCTTCTTGAACTCGGTCAGCTCCTCGACGGCCATCACCTGGGCGGTGATCACGCCGTGCACGTCGTGGCCGACCTGCTCGACCGCCTCGACCTCAAGGCCCGCCAGCGTCAGGCGGCGGCCGACCTCAAGCGCGTCATACGGCTCGGGGATGGGTGCGTACTCCCGTAGCCAGGAAACTGGTACTCGCATCGCTCAGATCTCCATCCCGAACGCCCTGCTGAACCGCACGTCCCCGTCGTAGGTGTCGCGGATCTCGTTGATGCCGTGCGCGAGCATCAGCGCCCGCTCGATGCCGAGGCCGAAGGCGTACCCGCTGTAGCGGTCGGGATCGATGCCGCAGGCGACGAGCACGCGCGGGTTGACCATGCCGCAGCCGGCGATCTCGATCCAGCCCTGGCTCCGGCAGACCCGGCAGGGGTCGGCGCCTGGCTTGACGGACTCGCCGCGGCAGACGTGGCATTCCATGGACACGTCGGCGGACGGCTCGGTGAAGGGGAAGTAGTCCGGCCGCAGCCGGGTCCGCAGGCCGGTGCCGAACAGCGCGTCGACGAACGCCTGGATCGCGCCGCGCAGGTCGGCCATGGTCAGGCCCTCGTCCACCGCCAGGCACTCGATCTGGTAGAAGACCGGCAGGTGGGTGGCGTCGAGCGCCTCGTTCCTGTAGACCTTGCCCGGGCTCACCACGTAGAGCGGCAGCGGCCTGGTCAGCAGGCTCCGGATCTGCACGGGCGAGGTGTGGGTGCGCAGCACCATGCCCGACCTGGTGCCGGGCGGCGCGTCGTCTGGCGGCGCGACGAACAGGGTGTCCTGCATCTCCCGCGCCGGGTGGTCAGGCAGGAAGTTAAGCGCGTCGAAGTTGTACCACTCGGCCTCGACCTCCGGCCCCTCGGCGACCTCGTAGCCCATCGCGACGAACACGTCGGAGAGCTTGTCGGCGAGCATGCTGACCGGGTGGCGGGCGCCCTGCGGCGCGCGGTCGTAGGGCAGGGTGACGTCGACGCGCTCGGTGATCAGCACCTGCTCGTCGCGCTCGCGCTCGAGCTGCTCCTGGCGGGCCGTCAGGGCGTCCCTGACGCGCGCGACCGCGGCGCCGACCCTGCGGCCCGCGTCGGCGCGGGCCTGCGGCGGCAGC
>JAWWPV010001226.1:0-3264 GCA_033854775.1 Trebonia sp. | reverse complement strand
CCCCTTCTCCGATCGTTGACGGCCGGGTGACCCGCCTTGCGCAGCGACAATCGCCGCGCTGTCACGTATACGAGGTCGGCGTCCCCGCGGGGGACCGCCGGTCCCAGCCGTGGAACTTCGAGAAGTCGCGGGCGTCCCAGGCCTCGCGGAGCCCCGGTGTGCCCAGATCCCAGTCCGGGCGGATCTCGCTCATCGCCGCCCGCAGGTCACGCCACAGGTCGTAGAACGAGGGGCGGCCCCAGAACCAGTAGCCGTTGTAGATGCTGTGAATGACCAGTCCTGGTTTGAGCACGAGCGTGTACGGGATCATCGGGTCGTGGTCGGGGTCGGTGTATTCCTGGATGTCGAGGTCCTTCTGGATCGTCCGCCCGGGGTCGGACAGGAAGGGCCACTGGGCGCCGACCGACGCGCGGAACTCCTGCAGCGTGTGGTGCTCGTCGGTGGAGATCGTGACTATCTGGGTGTAAGCCACCGCGATCTTCGGGTAGTTGGCCGCCAGCTCGAGGTGCTGCTGGTGCTCTTTCGGGCAGTAGTGGCCGCGCGCGAGCGTGAGGATCAGCGGATCGCGGCCCTGGAGCTCGCTGAGCGTGCGGACCGTATCGGTGTGGTCGGGCAGCGCGTAATCGGGGAAGATGCCGCCGGGAGCGATGTCGGAACGCACGAAATGACCGCCTTTCACGTAGCCTCGCGGCGCGACCTGCACGGGTGCTCATGCTGGCTCCGCTACAGGACCTCGCTGCACCAGGAAAGCAGTAAGCCGATACCAGGGTAAGCCGACGACCGCCGAGCAGCTTCGGCGCCGTATGCCTGGCCAGCGACGCCGGGCTTCGAGGCTTCGGGCGGAGCAACCATCGCCTGTCTGGCTCGGTGAACCGGGGCCGGACGCCTGGCTTCGCGGGCCGCACGCGGCCCGATGGGCCCATGTCGCCACGTCGACGACGGCGGGATCACGATCAGCCCTGGCCGTCGGCCAGGCCGGATTTGCCCGGACGACGGGCGGTGGGGATCCTGACGGGATGCACAAGACATCAGGCCTCCGCGATCCGGCGGCGTCGTTTCGCCTTCCAGGCGCGCGCGACGACACCGCGGACCGGCGGCAGGCCAACCGCGCGATCGCGGTCAGCGCCCTGGGGCTGGCGGCTACCGGCCTGATCGAGTTGGTGCTGGCGATCCTGACCGGATCGGTGGGGCTGCTCGGTGATGCGATCCACAACCTGTCGGACGTGTCGACCAGCGCCGTGGTGTTCCTCGGCTTCCGGCTGTCCCGGCGGCCTCCCACCGAGCGCTATCCCTACGGCCTGGAACGGGCCGAGGACCTGGCCGGCATCGGCATCGCGGTGGTCATCTGGGCCAGCGCCGCCTTCGCCGGGTACGAGAGCATCCGCAAGCTCGTCGAGCACGGGCACACCTCGCACGTGGGTGCGGGTATCGCGGGCGCCGTGATCGGCATTCTCGGCAACCAGATCGTGGCCCGGTACAAGCTTGTCGTCGGCCGGCGGATCAACTCGGCCACGCTGATCGCGGACGCCCGGCACTCCTGGCTCGATGCCCTGTCGTCAGCGGGCGCGCTGGCCGGGCTGATCGCGGTGGCCCTGGGCCAGCCCTGGGGCGACCCGGTCGCCGGGCTGGCGGTCACCGCGTTCATCTGCCACGTCGGCTACGAGGTCACCGGCGACGTGGTGCATCGCCTGGCCGATGGCATCGACCCTGCGGTGATCACCGGTGCCGAAGCGGCCGCCGGATCGGTGCCGGGGGTCCTGCACGCGCACGCCCGCGCCCGGTGGACCGGCCGGACCCTCCGCGTCGAGATCGAGGGCTGGGTGGACCCGGACCTGCCCGTCCGCGACGCGGACGACCTGGGCCGCCAGGTCGCGGTGGCGCTGGCCCGGGAAGTGCCCGAGGCGGGCAGCCTCACCTGGACCACCCGCGCCAGTCCAGCCTGAGCACCGGCCAGGCCCCGGCAGATCGCTCACTCATGCCTGGCGTGCCGGCAGCACCGGGCTGGCGGGCATGCCCGTGGCCAGCCGGGTGCGATCCAGGCCCAGCAGGATGAGGACCAACTCATCTAAAGCGACTCGCCAAGGTCTCGCGTCATCCAGCCGGGTGTATCGAAGCGCGCGGGCGGATCGCCAACCAGCGCTGCCAGGTGCGTCTCAAGGCTCTCGAGCTGGCCGGGACCGATCTGCAGTTCCCATTGATCCCGCAACTCGTCGAAGATCGCTTCACCGGTTCGCAGCACGTCGAAGCCGAGTGCGGTGACCTGAAGGCGTTTGCGGCGGGCGTCGAGGGGGTCTGCCTCGCGGGCCACATATCCGCGTTCCTGCAGCACCGCAATGGTTTTCGCCGCTGCCTGCTTGGAGACGGACAGGCGGCGGCCTAGTTCGGAGGCGTTGTCGGCGCCCGAGGCGATGGCCCGCATGGCGAAGTCATGGACGGGACGCACGTCCTCGTAGCCGCGGAGGGCTAGCTCGGCTATCGCCGCGTCCACCAGTGAGCGGAAGCCCCCGAGCAGGAGCAGTGCGAGATCGGCGCCAGAGCGGGACATGGGAGAAGAGTATGACAGCGGCTGGACAACGACAACCAAGTTGACTAGTATTTGGACAATAAGGTTGTCGAACTGAGGAGACAGATGAACGTCACAGCAACTGGTCCTGTACTGCCGGGGATCACGCACCATCACGCGGAGGTCAACGGAACCACGCTGCACTACGCGGCGGCGGGGACCAGCGGATCTCCGGTGCTGCTGGTCCACGGGTTTCCCGAGACCTGGTGGGCCTTCCGGAAGCTCATCCCGCTGCTCGCGGCGAGGCACCGCGTGTTCGCTGTCGACCTGCGTGGTTTCGGCGACTCCGGCCACGAGCCGGGCAAGTATGACAGCACGACCTCGGCCGAAGACCTGCACGGTCTCATCGGGCAGCTCGGAGTCGGGCCGGTCCACCTGACTGGGCAGGACATCAGCGGGGCGACGGTCTTCCGCCTCGCGACGACGCATCCTCACGACGTGCTCAGTTTCACCGCCATCGAGATGGGCCTGCCCGGGTTCGGGCTGGAGATGCTGGCCGACGTCACCCACGGGGGCGCCTGGCATATCGGCGTTCTCGCCGCGCCCGGCATCCCCGAGATGCTGCTCGCCGGCCGCGAGCGCGAGTTCCTGGGGCAATTCGCGTTCCCGGCGATGAGCGCGACCCCCGGAGCGATCACCGACGCCGACATCGACGAGTTCGCCCGTACCTACTCGCGCCCCGGCGGCTGGCGCGGAGCGGC
>JAWWPV010001225.1:0-13516 GCA_033854775.1 Trebonia sp. | reverse complement strand
CCAGGGCCAGCTCCGTGCTGGATCTCGCCGCCCGCCAGGACAGCGGCCTTGTCGACCTCGGCGGGATGCGCGGACTCCCCGACGACAAGGTCATTTCCGCGGTCACGTCCGTCCGGGGCGTGGGGGTCTGGACCGCGCAGATGTTTCTCATCCACCAGCTGAACAGGTCCGACGTCCTGCCGGCAGGCGACCTCGGAATCCGGCGCGCCGTGCAGGTCGGATGGCACTTGACTGCCATTCCCAGCATCGGGCAGGTGCAGGGCCGCGGTGCCGCCTGGGCGCCGTACCGCACCTACGCGGCCGCGCTGCTGTGGCGGTCGCTGCAGCCCGCCGGAGGCGAAGTGGGGATGCCGGGCTGATGGTCACCAGTGCCGTTACGGTGCAAGCCCTGGTTCCAGCCGCCTGCCGGAGGCAGGCTGGCGCGGCGCGAACGAGGCGACGTGGTCGATGGCGGCGTCGAGTGCGTCGCGCAGCGGGGTGACGTCGTGAGCGGACTGGGCCAGCAGCATCCCGCCCTGGAACGCGGCCATCAGCGCGTGGGCGAGCTGGCGTGCGTCGGCGCCGCGGCGCAGCTCGCCGCGGCCCCGCATGGCGGCGAGCCCCTGCTCGAACAGGTCACGCCACCGGTCCAATCCGGCGGCGATCTCGTCGCGGGCGTCCAGGTCGCCCTTGCTGATCTCCGCGGCGAGAGACCCGAAGCTGCACCCGCCCTCGCACGCATCCGGCCGCTCGGTGTAGGAGCGGGCCCAGGCGCGAAGGGCGGCGATGCTGTGGAGTTCGCCCAGCGGTGGGTCGCGGTGGAGGCCGATCATGGTGTCGGCGCGCCAGGCGATGACCGCACGGACAAGGCTCTCTTTGTCGGGGAAGTAGTGGCTGAGCTGGGAACCGCTTATTCCGGCGGCACTGCGGACCAGCTCGTTGCTCGTGCCCGCGACTCCGCGCTCGTAGATCAGCACGGCGGCAGCCTCGATGATCTTCTGCCGCACCGCCTCGCCCTTGGGAGTGAGGCGGCGCGGGCGCACGGTGGCTTCACTCATGCCTTTAACCGTACCACAAAAGTGGGCTTGACAGCCCAGCATGATCCACATTAAATGGGCCTCCTAGCCCACAAAAATCTCCAAACAGAAGGGCATGTCATGACCCAAGTCCAGCTCATCGCGCGTCACACGATCAGGCGAGGGCACGAACGGGAGGTGCTCGGCCTCCTTGCCGGGTTCGTCGAGCAGGCCCGGGGGGAGCCGGGCAACCTCGCCTTCGACTCCTACCTCAAGATGGACGACGACCGCAGCTACGCACTGCTCGAGCGCTACGCCTCGCGTGCGGCCCTGGCCGAGCACCGGGAGACGCCGCACTTCACTCAGGTGCTGCTCGGGAAGATCGTCCCTCTCCTTGAGAGCCGCACCGTCGAAGAGTACGACCTGCCCGGCTGATTGCCGGCCGCGCTTGCCATGACCCGACCGCTCGCTAAGGAGCCGCTGCCGTGACTTTCCGTGACCTGCACTACGAGCAGACCCCGCTCCTGCTCCCCAACGCGTGGGACGTGGGGTCGGCGATCGCCTTCGCCGACCAGGGGTTCCCGGCCATCGGTACGACCAGCTTCGGGGTCGGCGCGGCCGCCGGGTACGCCGACGGCGGACGCGCCAGCAAGGACGCCACGACATGGCTCGTCCGGGCGCTGGGCGGACTCCCCGGCTACGTCTCGGCCGACATCGAGGACGGCTACAGCGACGATCCCGGCGAGGTGGCCGACTACGTGTCCGCGCTCGGGGCGGCGGGGGTGAACGTCGAGGACAGCTCGGCTGGCGCCCTCATCGCCCCGGAACGGCACGCCGCGAAGGTCGGCGCCGTCAAGCAGCGGGCCCCCGGGGTGTTCGTCAACGCCCGCATCGACAACTACTGGCTCCGCCAGGACGCGGCGATCCCCGCCGTCCTGGAGCGCGCCGCGGCGTATGTCGCCGCAGGAGCCGACGGTATCTTCGTCCCGGGTGTCAGGGCCCCCGCCGACCTGGAGACCCTTGCCGCGCAGATCCCGGTCCCGGTCAACGTCCTGGTCGTCCCGGGCCTGACGGTCACCGACCTTGCCCGCCTGGGCATCCGCCGAGTGAGCACCGGTTCGCTCCCGTACCGGGCGGCCGTTGACGCCGCCGTCGCGGTCGCCAACGCCGTCCGCGACGCCGGCGAGTTGCCGGCCGCGACCCCCTACCCCGAGGCGCAGGCCCGCCTCGCAAGGTATGCCGACTTCCTCGCCCGGTAGCGGTGGCCTCTTCCTGTGGTGGTGCCCCGGATTGACGGCCTTGATGGTAGTTTGTGGGTCATGCATCCCATTATCTCGATGCACCATTCCAATCGTGGAAGTCACCAGGGGAGCGTCATGAAATCTGTCCAGAAGATAACCGTGTCCGCCGGGGCCGTGACCGCGGCTGCGGCCGCTGCGCTGTTCGCGGTTCCGGCGGGCGCTGCCAGCGCATCCGTCGCTGGCACCCCGCACGGGGGCGGGAGCACGGGCGCGGTGTTCGCGCAGAACGACAGCACGGCGGGCAACGAGGTCATCGCCTACTCGCGTACCGCGTCGGGAGGACTGACCGAGGCGGGGGCGTACGCGACCGGCGGAACCGGGGGCGTGCTGGGCGGCTCGGTCGTCGACCACACGGCATCCGAGGGCGGCCTCGCCTACGACCCGGCGGCCAACATGCTTTACACGGTGAACGCGGGCAGCAACACCATCACCGTGTTCACGGTGCACGGCGACCGCCTGACCCGTCTGCAGGTGATCGGATCCGGGGGCACGTTCCCGATCAGCATCGCCGTCCACGGCAACCTGGTCTACGTGCTCAACGCACGCGATCGCGGGTCGGTTGCGGGCTTCCTGAGGGCTGGCGGCCGCCTGATCGCGGTGCCGTCCTGGAACCGGGCCCTCGGCCTGGACACCAGCCAGTCCCCGGAATTCACCAGCACCCCGGGGCAGGTCGCGTTCACCCCAGACGGCTCGAAGCTCGTAGTGACGACCAAGAACGGCGGCAACACGATTGACGTGTACGGGGTCGGACCGCTCGGCCCGTCCGCCCGGCCGGCGACCACCGCGACGCCTGGGGACGTCCCGTTTGGCCTGACCTTCGATCCCCGCGGGAACCCGGTGGTGACCGAGGCTGGCCCCAACGCCGTAGCCAGCTTCGCGATCGCGCGGAACGGCAAGCTGACCGGGCTCGACACCGAGTTGAGCGGGCAGACCGCGACGTGCTGGATCACCGCCGACGGGGACACGCTCTACGCGTCGAACGCAGGCAGCGGCACGGTCTCGGAATACCGGGACAACGGCAGCGGCAACCTTACCGTGCTGGGCAACACGGCGACGGACGCCGGCACCGTCGCCGCCACCGTCTCTGCCGACGGCAAGTTCCTGTACGCGGAGACTGGCGGCGCCGGAGTCATCGATGCCTTCCGCATCGCCCCGGACGGGTCGCTGACCAAGACCGGGGCAGTGGCAATCCCCGGCGGCGCGGGTGCCGAGGGAATCGCCGCCCCGTAACCGCGATACCCGCACGTGCCGTGTGCCGTGTGCCGTGTGCCGCGCTCCCGGGCGCGGCGCACGGCGCCGGCCCAGGACCCGACCGGGCTGATACTCGCGCACTACAAGGATTGCGATGAATCTCAAGATGAACCCTGGCAGGCGCGTGCCGCCAAACTTCTTCGGTTTCGGGTTCGGTTCGGCGGGCCTGTGCGAGACGTGGCGGATTGCGCAGTTCTACGGGCACGCGCCGGCGGGCGTTGGAGACGCCCTAGCGGCGCTCTCGGCGCTCGCCTGGCTCACGGTGCTGCTCACGTACGTGGGCTACCTCATCACCGACGGCCTGGCACTGCGCCAGGACCTGGCCGATCCGGTGGTCGGGCCGTTCCTCTCGCTCGCGGTCATCACGCCGATGCTGCTGGCTGTGCTCGGTCTCGTCCCGTACGCGCCGGAGGCGGGCAAGATGCTGTTCGACGTGCTCCTCGCGCTCACGGTCGCCTTCGGGAGCTGGCTCACCAGTCAATGGATCTGCGGCTCGGTTGAGCTGGACAAGTTTCACCCCGGGTACTTCCTGCCGGTAGCGGCCGGCGGCATGCTCGGCTCCGACGGGGCCGCGCTCGTGGGGCAGCACCGCCTCGCCGCTGTCATGTTCGGCTACGGGGCGCTCTCCGGGATCGTCACCGCCTCGATGGTCCTAGGGCGGCTCTACCTGCGCCCGCTGCTGCCCGTGCCGCTGCTGCCCACACTGGGCATCCTGGTCGCGCCGCCGGCCGTCGCCGCGCTGGCCGGGTTTGACGGCCACGGCGACCACATCGACGCCATGACCGCATTCTTGGGCGGCTTCAGCTTGCTGATGGTCCTGGCCCAGCTCCGGCTGCTTCCCCTCTATCGCCGCCTGCCCTTCATGCCGAGTACATGGTCATTCGCGTTCGCCTGGTCGGCAGTGGCGAGCATGGGCATGCACTGGCTCAATGACACCAGGCCGGGCGGCTACCTGGCCGAGGAATACATTCTGCTCGCCGCCAACTCGGCCCTGGTCGCCGCGATCGCAGCCCGCACAGTGGTCGCCCTTTACCGCCGTCAGCTGCTCCCGCAGGCCGAGGCGACCGGAACCGCCGACCTGGCCGGGACGGCCGGCCCCCTGCATGACGCCCGGGTTCCCGGAACCGGTCAGGCGTAACCACCGCCAGCCGAGGGCTGCACAGGCGGCGAGACGGGCCCGGATCTAATGACGGCTCGGGCTACGAGAGACCTCCGGCTCTGTCGCCCCGTTTATTTCGTCCTGAAGCGAAGGGTCGGGGCTTTAGAGTCGAAAGTAGATACCTGAGGCAGGCACGGGCAGGCATGTCAGCTGGCATTAACGGAGGCTCTCGCGATGGCTCTGGTGTCGCACGCGGTCCGGGCACCTCCTTAGCGGTCGTGTGATACGCGGGCGGTCAAAGGAGGACAGTGGCGGGTCCGTCGCGGTTGCCGCGGCGCAATGCAGGCCGGGTCCGTTGGGTTCACGGCGGCTTCGCTGGTCGGCTGCTGGGAAAACGTCAAACACGATGGGGATGATGAACGCATGAGCGAGCCGGCACCGAGCCGTTGCAGGGACACCGGGCGTGGCCTGCCCGCGGCGGCCGACGAGGGAATCTGCTGGCTGCCGCTGCGCGAACAGGCAGCCCTGGTCAGGGACCGGAAGCTGTCGTCGACGGAACTGGTCTCCATGCACCTAGACCGGATCGGCGCGGTCAACCCCGCGGTCAACGCGGTCGTTACCTTCGATCCCGAACGCTCCCTGCGGGAGGCAGGCAGGGCCGACCAGGCAGTGGCGCGGGGTGAGCCGCTCGGTGTGCTGCACGGGGTCCCGGCGGGGTTCAAGGACACGCACGACACCGCGGGGATGCGGACAACATACGGCTCCGTACTCTTCGCGGAGCACGTCCCGGCGGCCGATGATCTGGTGGTGGCGCGGATAAGGAGGGCGGGTGCGATCGCGGTCGGTAAGACGAACGTGTCCGAGTTCCAGACCGGAGGGCACACGTTCAACGAGCTCTTCGGCGTGACCCGTAACCCCTACGACCTGACCAGGTCGGCGGGCGGGTCGGGAGGCGGCAGCGCGGCGGCGCTCGCGACCGGCATGATCGCGGCGGCCGAGGGAAGCGACCTGGGCGGTTCGCTCCGCAACCCGGCGGCCTTCTGCAACGTGGTGGGCCTGCGGCCGTCCCCGGGACGTGTCCGCGGCATGACCGGTCCGTTCTCGTGGCAGCCGCTGACGGTGCGCGGACCGATGGGCCGTACGGTCGATGACGTGGCGCTGATGCTGTCGGTGATCAGTGGACCGGACTCACGGTCGGCCTCCCGGTACCTGACCGGTGAGGTGCCGGGCAAACTGCGGCCGGCGGACATGCGGGGTCTGCGGGTGGCTTGGTCGCCGGACCTGGCCGGTCAGACTGCGGTCGATCCGGCCGTGGTCAAGGTGCTCGGCGCCCAACTAGCCACGTTCGCCGATCTCGGCTGCCATGTCCGTCCGGCCTGCATCGACTTCGACAAGGCTGACGAGGCGTTCCGCACGCTCCGCGCCTGGATGTTCGCCTATACGATGAGCGACCATATCAGGGAGCACCGTGACCAGCTCAAGCCCAGCCTGGTCTTGAACATCGAACAGGGCCAGTTCCTGTCCGGGCGGGATATCGCTTCCGCGATGGCGAGCCAGGCCGAGCTGTTCGAGCAGGCCCAGCGGTTTTTCGAGGACTTCGATGTGCTCGCGCTGCCAGCGACCGCGCTGCCGCCGTTCCCCGCAGAGCTGGAGTACCCGGCCGTAGTGGCCGGCGAGCCGCAGGCCAGTTACCTCGACTGGCTGGCTCCGGCGTACTACGTCACGATGACCGGCTGCCCGTCCGTCTCCGTCCCGGCCGGCTTCACCGCGGAGGGCCTCCCAGTCGGGATCCAACTGGTCGGTCCGTACCGGACAGAGACGCGGCTGCTTTCCATCGCGATGGCCTTCGAGGAGGCGACGCGGTTCTGCGACCAGAGACCGGACGTAGCGGGCCAGCCTGCCGCGAGGTGGGCGGCAGGCCATCGCATCGCGGTCCGGAGCCCGGGAGCGGCGGTCGGCATGTAGGCGGCTCCGGCGGGGCGGCGGCCCCCGCGGTCCGGCCACGTGCCCTGATATCCAGTGGGGCTCTTTGTCGCCGGGCCGTCGGCGGCGGCTCTCCGGCTCGGACGTCGGGGCCTCGCTGTGCAAGCCGCCCTTAGTCCCTCCCATAGTCGCCCCGGGGCAGACACGGGTCCCGCCAGTCGCGGGATGGTGCGTCGCCATCGCCAACGAGGCGGAGGGTAACTGCGGGCTCAGTGGCGCGCCGCCGGGTGCGGAAAGTGCGGAGGGACGATGTCGGCGAGCGGGTGACGGCCGTGACGCCCAAGGGCGAGGGCGGCGATCATGCCGCCGATGGCGAGGGACACCGCGCACATCAGGCAGATCTCCTGGTAACCGCCGCGCAACGCCGCTGCGCTGGCATAGGAGGCCCCGGAAAGCCCCGCGATCGGCGGGAGCGCAGCGATCCACAGCAGAGCGGCGGCACGGGCGATGGTATTGGTAACGGCGGAAGCCACGCCCGCATGGTCCGGCGGCGCCGACGACAGCGCCGCCGACATAAGCGGCGCGACCATCGTCGCGATCCCCAGTCCAAAGACGCATTCCAGCGGAATGACGGTCGTCCAGTAGCCCGTTTCGGGAGACACACGCAGCGCGAGCAGGTCGCCTGCCGAGCAGAGCAGGGCTCCGGCGGTGACCTGAAGGCGGGGGCCGATCCGGGCGGCCAACTGACCGCTGCGCCCGGACAGCAGCAGGGTGATGACCGTGATGGGCAGCAGCGTGGATCCGGCCTTCACCGGGCTGTAGGCGGAGATCGTCTCGAGTGCGACAGTGAACACGAGAGAGAACGCGCCGAATGCGCCGTAGACGAAGAAAGTCACCAGGTTGGCGGCGACGAACGGCGTCGACCGGAAGATGGCAACCGGGAGCATGGGTGCCTTGGAGCGCCGCTCGTGCCAAGCGAACGCCACCGAGGCGGCGACCGCGATCAGCGCTGCGGAAATGGAAAGGACAGAGGCCGAGCGCTGTCCAGGTACCGTGGTCAGCACGTACGTGACCGACGCGAGGGCAATGACCGCTAGGAACGACCCGGGCCAGTCCATCGGGGGCGGCGCCGCCTCGCGGGACTCCGGCACATGGCGGACTGCGACGAGGACGAGCACCGCCGCCACCGGCAAATTGATAACGAAGATCGACCGCCACGTCCCCAGCTCGAGTAGCCATCCGCCGACGAACGGCGCGACGAGCGAGGCGACCCCGCTGAATCCCGACCAGATGCCGATTGCCCGGGGGCGGTCCTCGGCCCTGAAGCTCGACTGGATGATCGCGAGGCTCGCAGGCGTCATGAGCGCGCCGCCGACCCCCTGGACGACGCGGGTTCCGATGAGGGTGTCGATCCCCGGGGCCGCAGCGCAGAGCAGGGACCCGGCGGTGAACCCGATCACCCCAACAAGGAACACCCGCCGCCGCCCGAAGTGGTCGCCGAGCGCCCCGGCAAGAAGCAGCAGCGCAGCCAGGCTCAGCGTGTAGCCGGCGACTGTCCACTGGAGCTGGGCGAAGTCGGCCCCGAGGTCGCGGCCGATGAACGGAAGCGCCACGTTCATCACCGCAGAATCGATCCCGGCGATCCCAGAGCCTAGAACGGCGGCCAGAAGGACCCACCGGCCCCGGGCAGACCCGATCGCGATCCCGCCCGGGGCGGGTGCAGCGGTCCTCACCGACCCGGCCACGCGGGACCTCCCGCCCGGTCAGCGCCGCCGTTATCTTCACGCCGCGACCCGCCCCGAGGCGAAACGGGAACCCAGGCGACCGCCAAGCC
Source organism: Trebonia sp. (assembly GCA_033854775.1). GTDB lineage: Bacteria > Actinomycetota > Actinomycetes > Streptosporangiales > Streptosporangiaceae > Trebonia. The sequence continues at coordinate 5,113 of JAWWPV010001225.1, read as the reverse complement.
GCGATGGGCGGTTCTCCCGGCCAGACAGGCTGATGACGCAGGGGGCACGGGCTTGGATGAGCCCGGGTTCCGGAACTCGCCTGCCCCAGGCGTTCCGCGGGAGTACGCCACGCCCCACAGACGGCGCCAGCGGGCCATCGCACCTCCATGTCCGGTTCTCGGGTGTACCTGGCCCGAAGACCCCGGGCGGGCACCGCCTCGGCTGCCGTCAGCCGCCGGCCGAATTTCTGGGTTTGACATCCCAAAAGTAACAGTGTTGAGTACTTGGGGTCAACAACCCAGAAATTTGCGGGCCAGAGAGCCCTGGCCTGCCAGAGAGGGAGTCAGCACATGACCAGTGGTTTCGAGGCCCGTAAGGTCGTCGTTGTCGGCGGCAGCAGCGGCATGGGCAGGGAGACCGCGACCGACGTGGTCGCAGGCGGCGGCGGCGCCGTCATCATCGGCCGTGACCAGGGACGCGTCGACGAGACGGTAGCCGGGCTCGCCAAGCAGGGCTCGGCCTGGGGCATTACCGCAGACCTGGCCGACCGCAGCCAGGTCGAGGAAGTCCGGCGGCAGCTCGAGGGCGAGCACGCGGACGCCACCCTGCTGGTGAACGCTGCGGGGTTCTTCATACCTAAGCCGTTCCTGGAGTACGACGGGGCACTCTACGACTCTTACCTTGAGCTCGACCGGGCGATCTTCTTCCTGACGCAGAGCGTGGTGCGCGGCATCGTGGCCGGAGGCAGCGACGGGGCCATCGTCAACATCGGCAGCATGTGGGCGCACCAGGCGATCGCGGCCACCCCGTCGTCGGGCTACTCGGTCGCCAAGGCCGGGCTGCACGCCCTCACCAAGAACCTCGCGATGGAGCTGGCCCCGTACAAGATCCGAGTCAACGCCGTCGCGCCCGCCGTCGTGAAGACGCCGCTGTATGAGGGGTTTATCCCCAAGGACAAGATCGACGAGACCCTGGCCGGCTTCGACTCGTTCCACCCACTCGGACGCGTCGGCACGGCCCGGGACATCGCCTCGACCGTCACGTTCCTGCTCTCACCGCAGACCAGCTGGGTCACCGGCGCGATCTGGGATGTGGACGGAGGGGTCATGGCCGGGCGGAACTGACAACGGCCCCGCATGCCCGACACACACGGCGAGCGTCCCGCTAACCAGGAAGGAAAGCCGAACTGGCGTCTGCGTGCAGCCTGCCGCGGCACCGATCCGGAACTGTTTTTCCCGGAAGGCACCGCCGGCCCCGCCTTGGAAACGGTTGCCCTGGCCAAGCGGATCTGCTCGCAGTGCCAGGTGCAGGCGCGGTGCCTGGAATGGGCGGTCGGGCACGGCGCCGCGTTCGGGGTCTGGGGAGGGCGCACGGAGCAAGAGCGGCGCGTCCACAGGACCGGGCTGCTTCGGCTGAGCCGGGGAGAACGGGCAGTCTGACGGGCGTAAGACCTCTGGTCTCCCGACTTTCCGGCGGTCGAAGGTGCGATGGCCCAGCGCGGCCGGGCCATGGTTCGCGGGGTCACCGGATGACGGGTGAAGTCGGCGCGGCGACCGTGCCTGGGTGGCTGGAGGGGCGTCCGGTCGTCGGCCTTGGCGCCTGTGATGGTGGCGCGTGGAATGGTCCCCCAGGTGGCGGCGAACACTGGCTCGCCGTAAGGTTTGGGCTATCCATCCCAGAAAGGTGATCGTGTTGACAACTTCCTTCCATACCGTCGAGGTTGACGGGCTCAACGTGTTCTTCCGGCAGGCTGGCGACCCGGCTTCGCCGAAGCTCCTGCTACTCGGCGGCTTTCCTTCCTCGTCGCACCAGTTCCGCAACCTGATGCCAGCGCTCGAAGACCAGTTTCACCTGGTGTCCCTCGACTATCCCGGGTTCGGCAACACCGACATGCCGGACCCGGCCGAGTGGGACTACACCTTCGACCACCTGGCCGGAATCGTCGATGGTGCCCTGATGAAGATCGGTTTCACCGGGCCCATGGGGCTTTACATGCAAGACTACGGCGGACCGATCGGCAACCGGCTCACCGAAAAGCACCCCGATTGGCTGTCCTGGCAGGTCATCCAGAACGCCAACACCTACGAAGAGGGGTTCACCGAGGCCTGGGACGGCATCCGCCACGTGCTGTGGGCCAACCGCAGCCCCGAGACCGAGGCGCCGCTTGAGGCATTCCTCGAACATGACACCGTCAAGGCCATCTACACGACCGGCCATCCGCACCCGGGCCAGATCAGTCCGGACAACTGGAACATGGACCTGTTCTTCCTCGCACGCCCCCAGGCGCACCGCGTGCAGCTCGATCTGTTCTACGACTACCGCACCAACGCCGCGCTCTACCCGGCCTGGCAGGAGCGGCTGCGAACTACCACGCCCAAGACGATCATCTTCTGGGGACAGGGGGACATCTTCTTCACCCCGGAGGGCGGCGAGGCGTACCTGCGCGACCTGCCCGACGCCCGGATGGTCCGCCTGGAGTCCGGCCACTTCGCCGTCGAGGACAATCTCATGACGATCGCCGAAGGCATCAAGGAGTTTTACCACAGCGAAGTAGTGTCTTCCCGCTGATCCTGCGGCCGCTGCCCGCCCGGCGGGCCGCGGCCCGTGCTCAGGTCGGCGAGCCGGCAGGGTCCGGGGCGGCAGCGTACGAGCGCACGTGCTCGAGCGCCGCACCGAGCGCAGATTCCAGGTACCGCACGTCGCGGGTGGTCCGGGCGAGCAGCATCCCCCCTTGCAGCGAGGCCAGGAGGCCCGTCGCCAGTACGGCGGGGTCGGCATCGGGCCGGAGGTCGCCGCGGTCGCGCATCGCCTGGAGGCCGTAGCGGAACAGTGCCTCCCAGCGGACGAAGCCGCCGGCTAGGTCGGCCCGGATCCCAGGGTCGGTCTCGGCCACTTCCCCGGCCAGGGAACTGAAGCCTGGGCCGCCGACACCGTTAGCGTCTCGCTGCCTGGCGATGTTCTGCTCCGCACACAGCTCCAGGGCCCCGAAGCTGTCGAGTCCCCCGAGTTCAGGCTGGCGGTGCTGGCTCATCACGTTCTCCTCATGGAACGTGATGACAGCCCGGACCAGGCTGCGCTTGTCCTGGAAGTAGTGGGTCATCTGCGATCCGCTAACCCCTGCTGCCTTGCGCACGTCGTCGATGCTCGTGCTTGCGACACCGTGGGCGAAGATCAGGTCGGCCGCGGCCCTGACGATCCGGCCTCTCGTTTCGCGGCCCTTCGATGTCAGCCGCCGCGGAGCCTGTACGTCAGCCATGGAGTCAGCATACCCGTCGAGTGGGTCTCCCAGCCCACCCCTCCGCGCAGGCAGGGGTGGGCGACAGGGGATGGCGTCGCGTTATGGGACAAGGCCGCGGTGAACGACACTGCGTAGGGCGGCACGCCACAGCCTGGGCTCGCGGGGTCTCACGTCGGATGCGAAGGCTGACCGGGCCCAGGACAGGGGGGAGGCTCCTCGCTGCAAGCCGGTGTGATGCAAGCGAGCATCGCGTCGGTCGCCCTGTGCCAGGACGTACCGTACCTTGCAGTGCGGGCGATGAGCGCTCCGCCGTGCAAGCTGGCGAGCAGGCTGTAGGCAAGTACTCCGGGGTCGGCATCCGGGCGCAGGCCGCCCTGGTTGCGCAGTTCCTCGAGGGCTCCCCGCACCGCGGCAGTCCACCGCGCGAAAGCGAAGGCGAGCTCCGCTTGCGTCTGCGGATCTGGCCGCACCAGTTCGCCCGCAAGCGCGCCCAGCCGGCAGCCCGGAGCCTGTGCCGCCGAGGCCCCTCCCGCCCAGGAGCGCAGGTTGGCCAGGGTCCGGAAAGGGGCGGGTCCGAAGTGCCCGATGGACTCGATCGCGGCGTCGGCGTGCAGGACGATCACCGCTCTGACCAGGCCTTGCTTGCCATCGAAATAATGCGTGATCTGCGAGCCGCTGGCGCCGGCCGCCGCGCGTATGTCCTCGACGCTCGTCCCGGCGATGCCGTGCTCCGCGAACAGGTCTGCGGCCGCGCCGGCGATCCTGGCACGCGTGAGGCGTCCTCTAACCGTCGGCCACTCACCACCAGGCGCCTGTCCGCTTTCCATCCCGACACCCTATCCTAGAATGGGACGAATGACCCATAAAGTTAGCCGGCCGCGGGTATCTTTCCGTGGGCGGCGCCGCGCGGAAGTTGGCGCGGACATGGGCCACACAGTCAGCTCGGTCCATGTGCGCGGCGCCGCTACGGATGTCCTGCCAGCTTGCCTGCCCTGGCTAGGGCGCGGGCCTTGGGGTCAGACAGCTCGCCGGGCGGGTACGAGGATCGCCACAGCAGGGCTGCGGCATAGCTGCGGAACGGCGCCCAGGCGGCTGCCCGGTTCCGGACCTGACTCGCGGTGGGCGGGTCGACGAGATGCCACTCTCGGCGGACGGCGCGCCGGATCCCGGTGTCGCCGGTGGGCAGCACGTCGGGACGGCGGAGCTGGCGGAGCAGAAAGGCCTGAGCCGACCACAGGCCGATGCCGGGGACGGCGGTGAGCGCACTAATCACGTCATCGTCGCTGAGCGCGTCCATGCTCTCGAGGTCGATCAGCCCCGCCGCCTGCCGCCTGGCCAGTTCCAGGATGCAACGCACCTTGCCCCCGGATAGTCCAAGCGCGCGCAGCCGGTCGGCTCCTAGGGTCAAGAGCGTGTCTGGCTCCGGGACGCTCCCGCCCGCGTTCGTCATCCGGTCGAAAATGGAGAACGCGGCCGCGGCCGAGATCCGCTGGCTCGCAATGTGCAGGACCATAGCGGCGAACAGGCTGCAGCTGGTGCGGCCGCCGTCGAACCACTCGAACGGATCCGGATGGCCGTAGACGCCCGTCAGCCGCGCCAGCACATCGTCGGCTCCGGCGAGAGCCAGGTATGCGTTCCCGGCCCCGGACTGCGGGGAACCGGGGCCGGTGGGTGTGTGATCGGTCAAAGGCGTCCCCCTCCCCGGGCCGAAGCTAATATGGGACGTGTGACCCAGTAGTATATGAGGCCCCCTTGGCCGTGTCAATTCGGGCGGCCGCTCCCCGCCGGATCCCCATGTATATGGGCTTGACAGCCCATATACATGGAGGAATCCCATGCCCGAACAGCTTCTAACTGTCCAGCGGCGACGCCGGCACCGGCGCCGACCGCAGATA
>JAWWPV010001224.1:0-8051 GCA_033854775.1 Trebonia sp. | reverse complement strand
CCGAACGGGGGCGTGGTTTTGCCTGGCCGCCCCGACGCTACGCCCCGGCTAGCGGGGTGCGCTCGCCGGCGCCTCACGCCGCGCGCGGCACGCTTTGCTGCGGCACGGTCTGCTGCGGCACGGCAGGCTGGGGCGCGCCGGCCGGCAGGAACAGCCGCCCGCGAGCACCGTCGCGCACCGTCCGGACGGCGACGATCAGCCAGGCGGCGAGCAGCAGCACGAACAGGCAGGCGGCGCCGTAGCGCAGCAGGTCAGAGCCGGTGCGCGCGGCCAGGCCGATGGTCCCGGTGACGCAGGTGCCGACGGGGAAGGTGAAGCTCCACCAGGTCAGCCCGAACGGCAGGCCCTTGCGGGCGGCGCGCAGCGTCAAGGACGCGGCGATGGCCAGCCAGGCCATGGCGAATCCCCAGGTGGGGATGCCGTACAGCAGCGCGAAGGCATCCGCGCCCGCCGCGTAAGGCGAGTGCAGCGTCAGTCCGCCGACGTTGGCTAGGTTCCCCGATGCGGTAACCGACTGGCCAAGCGGCCCGAGCACGATCCAGGAGGTCGGCACCATGACGGCGGGGAGCGTCTTGTACGTCACCAGCCGTCCCCACAGCAGCGTGATGATGATGACCGACATGAACAGCGAGATGCCGAACATCGCGTAGCACCCGACCAGCAGCGTCAGCCGCGCCTGCCCGGCCGCGGCGTAGGGAACCAGCAGTGCCCCGGTGGCGGCGGACACCATGGGCGGCACGATCGGCATCAGCCAGCCGCCAAACACGCTGTCGGGCTTGATCTCGTGCCGCGTCATCATCAGGTACGGGATCCAGCAGGCGGTCACCAGGCCGAGCGCGGTCCCAAGGAACCACAGCGCCCAGTCGATGTCGACCGCGGCGGCCAACCCGGTCCAGTCCCTGCCGACAAGCAGCGTCCCGGCGCCGACGGTCAGCAGCGCCATCGCGGGTGCGCCCCAGAACTGGGCCATGACCGGGTTGTCCGCGTGCGCGCGGGCGCGTTCCGTGTACTTCGTCCAGTGCACCGCCCACGCGGCGGAGAGCAGCACGAGCCAGGCCGCCGACATCACCCAGACCACCAGCGCGAACACGCGCAGGCCCGGCACGCGGAAGGGAAGCGTCGCCGCCGCGATCGCGACGATCCCGGTACCCATGACGGACGCGTACCAGTTCGGTCCGATATCGCGGAAAACGTCTCCGGGCCGGTCAAGGTCTTTGAGTAGTCCAAACGAGTAGTGCTTACTCCGTGCCGCCGGTGTCTCGCCGTTGGCGTGTGGCCCAGCCAGGGGTGGAAGATTAGTGCTCATGCTTCAAGATTCGGTTCCCGCGGTCGCCCCCAGTAGCCGCCAATCGCCTATGGGGTCATAAGCTGCTGTTATGAGCTTGCCGGCCAGGGTGTCCGACCTGGTGCCGTTCGACCTGCTGCTATCCGTCGCCCGTTGCGGCAGCCTCGGCCTGGCCGCCGCCGAGCACGGGATCTCCCAGCCGGCGGCGAGCACCAGGATCAGCCGGCTTGAGCGGCAGCTCGGCGTCTCGCTGATCGAGCGGTCGCCGCGCGGCTCGCACCTCACGCACGACGGCGAGCTGGTGGCCGGGTGGGCGCAGGCCGCCGTCGACGCCGCCGCGGCCCTGGACGCGGGTGTCGCGTCGCTGCGGGCGCGCAGCGACGCCGTGCTGCGCGTCGCGGCGTCCATGACGGTCGCGGAGTACCTGCTGCCCGGCTGGCTGACCATGCTGCGGGCCCGCGACCCGGAGACGGCGGTCGCGCTGACCGCGGGTAACTCGGCCGAAGTGGCGGCGGCGGTCCTCGACGGCGACGCGGACCTCGGCTTCGTGGAGGGGCCTGACCTGCGGCCAGGACTCGCGTCGCACCTGGTGGGCGCGGACCGGCTCACGGTCGTGGTGCCGCCGGGTCATCCCTGGGAGAGGCGGCGGTCCGGCATCACGGCCGCGGAGCTCGCGGCGACGCCGCTGGTAACCAGGGAACCGGGCTCGGGGACGCGCCGCTACTTCGAGGAGGCGCTGCGTGCCCAGGGCGGCCTGGACCGGGTGCCGCCGGTGGCCGAGCTGTCGTCGACCACGGCGATCAAGTCGGCCGTCGCGGCCGGCATCGGCCCGTCGGTGCTGAGCTCGCTCGCGGTCGCACCCGAGCTCGCCACGGGCACGCTGCGCCCGGTCAAGGTGACCGACCTCGACCTGAGCAGGAGGCTGCTCGCCGTCTGGACCGCGGGCAGGCAGCTCATCGGCCCGGCCGCGGACCTGCGCACCATCGCCACCCGCACCCGATGACCAGCGGCAGCCGAGCGTGAGCGTGGGCGGGTGGTTGTGGCAACGGGCCGCCTATAGCCGGTTCGCTGCCACAACCAGCCAGGAGCCCTCGGGAAGCGGCTAGAGCAGTGAGCGGGGCGGGGCTTACCGGTAGCGGAAGCCGTCGAGGAAACGGCGGAAGACCCCGCCTTCGCGCATGAGCGCGGGTCCCGTCGGGGGCGCGACCGGGCGCAGCCTGGCGACGGGCTGGTCGTAGTCGGTACGGGCGATGGCATCGACGACCTGGGCCTCGTCAAAGTCCTCCGAGTCCTCGATCTCCGGCACGTACCCAACGAGCATGCCATCCTGCATGACCTGTGCCTCGAGGCCAGCCGCCCCGTCGGTATCCCACTCGGCCTCGCGCCCGCCGGGCAACGTCACGCGCACGCCGTACTCACCGTTCCCCCGGAGCAGGTGAGCATTAACACCACGGTCACGGAGGGAGTCAACCACTCGACGCGCCCTGAACTCATCCATACCAGAAAGGTAACGTTCGCCCCTGAAAGATCACTTAACGCAAGCTCCACCCCGGCTCTGCCCTCACCGTCCAGCCCGACCGCTAGGACCACCTTTCCCGCCTCTCCGCGGCCGCGCGCTGAAACACCTCACGGGGGACCTGCCTGGTGTGCCCGTTGCCGTAGTGCGATGCTGCCGTGGAGGGGCCGAGGTAGAGGGTGCCGGGGCGGGTTTCTGCGTGATCCTGCCGTGCTGAGAGGGACACATGACGGACAAGGCGCGCGGCGTTGGCCACTGATCTGGGGGGCGCCAGCGCGCCCCGGGCGGGTGAGCTGCGGTTGCACCGCTGGAACGACCGGGCCGTCGTCGGCGCGGCTCTCGCCGCCTTCGCTGCGGGGTTCGGGCAGTTCGGCGTCGTGGCCGCCCTCGGCGACGTGGCCAAGGGGTTCGGCCAGGTGAGCAACGGCGCGTCCCTCGCCGACCAGATCGGGATGTCGGGCACCGACCTGGGCATCGGGCTTGGCATCATGCGTCTGGCGTCGCTTGGCGCGCTGCCCATCATCGGCCTTGCCGACCGCCTCGGCCGGCGCAGGATGCTGCTGGCCACCGTCGGCATCGGGCTGGCCCTGACCGTGCTTGCCGCGGCAAGCCCCACTTACTGGTGGTTCGTGGCCATCTTCGCCTGCGGCCGTCCCGTGCTGGCCGCCACGAGCGGGCTGGCGCAGGTCACCGCCGCGGAGCAGACCGCCTCAGCGGACAGGGCCAAGGCGGTGGCGCTAATCGCCGCGGGCTACGGCGCCGGCGCCGGGGTCATCGCCGTTGTGCACAGCCTGGCCGCGAGCGCGCTCGGGTTCCGCGGCGTGTTCGTGCTGGCACTGGTCCCCTTGGCCCTGCTGCCGCTGCTCTGGCGCTGGATCGAGGAGCCTGACCGGTACACCGTGGCCGCGGCCGGACCGGAGCGCCCGCTCCCGGTGCTTGATGCCGTGGCCAGGCCGTTCCGCCGTCGCCTGGCGGTGATCGTGGTACTCGCGTTCGCCGTGTCGGTCATCACCGGGCCGGCCAACAGCTTCGTCTTCCTCTTCGCGCAGGACTTCCTCCACCAGCGGGGCATCGTGACGGCGGGCATGGTGGTAGGCGCCGGCGTCAGCGGGCTGGCCGGGCTGCTGGCCGGACGGTGGCTGGCGGACCGCGTCGGCCGGCGCCTGACCGGTGCGCTGGCCATGACGGCCGTTGCCGTGCTCGCCATCTGGACCTACACAGGGTCCGCGCTGGCGCTGGTGGCCGGCTATGTCCTCGGCGTGTTCGCCGGCGGGATCTTCGCCCCGGCGGCCGGGTCGCTGGTTAACGAGCTGTTTCCCACTGCGGTCCGGGCGTCAGTGGCGGGCTGGTCCCTGGCGGCAGGCGTGCTCGGGGCCGTCACCGGCCTGGTCGTGTTTGGCGCGGTGGCCGGCGCCGGGAACCGGTTCGAGGTAGCCGGGCTGGTCACCTTCTTGCCGGCCGCGCTGGTTATGGTGCTGTTCTGGTCGCTGCCGGAAACCCGCGGGCGGGAACCTGAGGATCTCTGGCCCGCCATGTGAACCGGCCTCTCGTCGGCCCTGTGCGACTACGGCCGGGTGTTCTGCTACCGGGGAAACGGGCAGGCGGTAACCGGTAAATTTGGGCGCATGGACGAGAACCGGGCCCGGCGGGTCGCCGACGCGCTGCGTGACCGCGGCATCAACGCGCACCAGGAGACAGCGGGGATTGACATCTGGGGGGTACGCGTCGTGCTCAGCGACGGGCGCGAGGCGATCTGGGGCAACGAGGGCACGTCGTCCCTGGAGGCTGAGGTGCTGCTTGACGGGGACCTCGTCGGCTTCATCCCTGAGATCCCCGGCTCGGCGGCATTCGACGAGGCGCAGATCGTGGACGCCATCGCGCGGGCCGATTACGACGAGCCCGAGGGCAGGGAACTCCCCGAGGCGCCGCCGCCTGCCCCGCCGCTAATGCGAGAGGGCGGACTGTTCCGCCGCTTCCTCGGCGGCTTCCGCTACGACTCCGAGTCGGGTACCGGGCGCTAGCCGCGCCCCGTGTCGGCGAAGCGCTCCTGCCCGAGGACGGCAAGCAGTTGCAGCTTCTCGTGGCCTTCGGTGCGCGGTGGGGCGGTGAGGACGAGCAGCGCGATGGACTGGTCCTCGGTGAACAGCACCTGGCAGTCGACTTCGATCGGGCCAAGCTCGGGGTGGATGAGTACCTTGTGGTCCTCGAACCGCCTCGCGACCTCGTGCCGCTCCCACAGCTCCGCGAACTCTGGGCTGGCCTTCTGGAGGGCGCGGACGATCTCGCCGGCCCGTGACCGGGGGCCCATCGACCCGTAGGCGGAGCGCAGGTTGGCGACCTGGGCCCGGCTCTGCCGGTCGCGGTCGTGCTCCGGGTAACGCAGCCGCTCGGCGGGGTCGGTGAACCACCGGTAGATCTCGCTCCTGGCCAGGCCCGTGTGGCCGGACCGGTCGCCGAGCAGGGCGGCCGCCATCCGGTTCTGCACCAGCGTCTCGCCGAGATTCGACAGGATCAGCGCGGGGGTGTCGTCGAGCCGGTCGAGCACCCGCAGCAGCGCGGGCGGGACATGCGCCGTGACCGCGGCGGGCGCGGGGGCGGTGTGCCCCGCCAGCTGGAAGAGGTAATCGCGCTCATCGCTGGTCAGCCGCAGCGCCCGGGCGAGCGAGCCGAGCATCTGCTCGCTCGGCTGCGGGCCCCGCTGTTGCTCAAGGCGCGTGTAGTAGTCGGTCGACATCATGGCGAGCGCCGCGACATCCTCACGCCGCAGGCCCGGCGTGCGCCGGCGTGCCGTCACGGGGATCCCCACGTCGGCAGGCTGGAGTGCCTCGCGGTGGCGGCGCAGGAAGTCCGCAAGTGCTGCTCGGTCCATGCCTCCATTATCGGCGCACCGCTGCCGCCCGCCAGGGATCGCCGATCCCCCGATAAGCGCTCTCTGCACAGGTCAGGGCCCCGCGGGCAGACTCAATGACATGAACATCACAGGGAACACGATCTTCATCCCCGGGTCCACGAGCGGCATCGGGCTAGCGCTCGCGCTCGCGCTGGAGGCGAGCGGGAACACGGTGATCGTCGGGGGCAGGCGTGCCGACCTGCTCGACAAGATCGCCGCCGAGCATCCCGGCATCGACACCGTGGTGATCGATACCGCCGACGGGGGCAGCATCCAGTCCGCCGCGAAGCAGGTGCTTAACCGGCACCCGGACCTCAACGTCCTGGTGACCATGGCCGGCATCATGCGAGTCGAGGACTGGCACAAGCCCGAGGCGTTCCTCGCCTCGGCCGAGTCGGTGCTGACCACCAACGTGCTCGGCCCGGTCCGGCTCATCGCCGCGTTCATCGAGCACCTGGAGGCGCGGCCGGACGCGACGATCATCACCGTTTCCTCAGGCCTTGCGTTCACGCCGCTGGCGGCGACCCCTAGCTACAACGCGTCGAAGGCCGCGATCCACCTGCTGAGCGAGTCGATCCGGCTCCAGCTGGCCGACACGACGGTCAAGGTCGTCGAGCTAGAACCGCCGTCGGTGCGCACCGCGCTGCTGCCAGGGCAGGAAGACAGCGAGTTCGCGATGCCGCTCGACGAGTTCATCGCGGAGGTCGTGGGGCTGCTCAAGGCTCAGCCTGACGCGAAGGAGATCCAGGCGGAGCGGGTGAAGTTCCTTCGCTACGGCGAGGCCCGCGGCGATTACGACCAGGTCGTGGCGGTGCTCAACAACACCGACCCGCACGGCAAGTAACCGTCCAGGCAGTGACCCCCGCCGCAGAAAAGCGACGGGGCCTGGTGCCCCTGCGGGAGTACCAGGCCCCGATGCGCCACGCAACGGCTGACGTTGCGCTGCCCTACCTAGGGGGTGACGAAGCTGACACTGCCGGGGTTGCCCTCGGCCTTGCCGTTGACCGTCGGCTGGATGGTCACCACGTAGGTGTGACCTGACTCGAGCCCGCTGTACACGGCCTGCAAGTTGGCCACCTTGCCGGTGCGCCCGTTGATCGGTCCCGGGCCGTTGATCACCACGTCGTCGGTCTTGGTCACGGTCTGGTCCCAGGCGACCGTTGCGTCGGTGGGCTTGAGCGTCCCGGCAACGACGTGGCCGTGCGAGAGAACAGGCACCTGCGCCGGCGAGGTCACCAGGTCCTTGCCATCCACGGAGGTGACGTACCCGGCCTGCGCGGTGGACCCGGAGATGCCGATCCACGCCCAGACCTCCGGGTTGGGCGTCTTGATGCCCTCGTTGCCGAACTCGGCCTGGTAGTCGCCCGCCACGTTGAGGAGCGACAGGGTGTTCGACCCGAGATCAGTGAAGGCTATGTCGGTGCCGGGGTACGAGCTGAACGTGCCGAAGTCGGCGCTGTTCAGGGAGCCGCTTGCCGCGCCGACCGATGCGTAGTTGTTGCCGTCCGCGCTGGTCAGCACGTCAGAGGAGTTCAGCGTGCCGAATGAGGTCGTGCTGCCGTTGGTGCCGAAGTAGAAGTTGACGCCGAGGTCTGCCGATCCGACGATCTTCGGCGCGACGTACGCCGTGCCGCTGCCGACCAACGAACTGAGCGGCCCGAGGTTGACGATGACGCCCGAGTCCGCGTACCCGGCCGAGCCTGGCGTCGTGGCCAGGTCGACGCCGTTGGCGGCGAGTGCCTGGCTGCTGTCCGCGTGCGACTGCGGCGTGCCGGTGACGACGTAGTCACCACCGGACGCGTAATCGTAGGTGTCGCTGGCGAACTGGTAGCTGCCGTTCTGCGTGTACGTGGCGGCGTGCGCCGTTCCCGCTGCTGCCGCGCTGAGCACCAGACCCATTGCCAGGGCAGCCCCGGCACCCGCGAGCCACTTCTTCCCATCCACTCGCATTTTCTCCGTTTTTACTTTCCGTGACTGAAATGGCGACGGCGAAACAGCCGCGCCGTGGCGGGCCGGGGTCTCGGGCGGGGCGCCGGTCGCTTAGCACTTGCCGAGGCGTGCCCTGGCGTCCGAATTCTGCGCAGGCACAACGTAGATCGTGCCGAGGGCGATGTCCATGGCCGCTGCTGCCGATTCGCCTGCGAGTGCAGCATTGCTTACCAGCGTGCCCCACATTTGCCGCGAATCGGACGTGAGCATGGTCATCTGCTATGCAAAGACGGCGATCATGGGTGCCGGGTAAGCAACAGTGGTCACCGGCCAAGTACCGGTGCGGCGAGCGCCCGGCGGCTCGCCGAAATCTCAAGGGGCGCGAGTGCCGCGTTAGGACCTGTCTGGAAGTAAGCCGGCATTCGCCGCTG
>JAWWPV010001223.1:0-4967 GCA_033854775.1 Trebonia sp. | reverse complement strand
TCGCCGCCGTCGGCGGCCTTGAGCACGCGGCGCTCGCGGGCTACCTGCTCGGCGCCGCCGCGCTGCGCGTGCCCGTCGTGCTCGACGGGGTGATCGCGTGCGCCGCCGCGCTCGCGGCCGCCGCGTTCTGCCCCGACGCCACGGGTTACCTGGTCGCCGGGCACCGCTCCACCGAGCCAGGCGCGAGCCGCGCCCTGGCCGCGCTCGGCCTGCGGCCGGTGCTCGACCTCGACCTGCGCCTCGGCGAGGGCTCCGGCGCCGTCCTGGCCCTGCCCATCGTCCAGGCGGCCGCCCGCGTGCTGCGCGACGTCGCGACCTTCGACAGCGCCGGCGTCTCCGGCGCGAAGGAATAGCCGCCATCCTGTCACCCGCCTGGCATGCCCGCTGGGCGGGGGAACTATGGTGAGTCGGGCGGGGCAGGATAAAAGGAGTAGCACGTGAGCATCGGCCTGGAGACCGCCAAGTCCATCACCGCGGGCGCGCGGGCGGCGGCGAAAGAGTACGGCCTGAAGCCGCTGACCGTGGTGGTCCTCGACGCAGGCGGCCACGTAGTCAGCGTGGAACGGGAGGACGGCTCCTCCAACAACCGGTTCGAGATCGCATTCGGCAAGGCGTACGGCGCGCTCGCGCTTGGCATGGGCTCGCGGTCCCTGATGGCCCGGGCGGAACAGCAGCCCTACTTCATCACCTCGGCGGCGGCCGCGATCGGCGGCAGGCTAATCCCTGTCCCTGGCGGCGTCCTCGTCAAGGACGAAGCAGGGATAGTCGTGGGCTGCGTCGGCGTGTCCGGCGACTCGTCCGACAATGACGAACTAGCCGCGATCTCCGGCATCAAGTCCGCCTCCCTCCTCCCCCAGCCGGACTGACCGGGCCTTCCAGTGGCACGCCTGCCGGGGGAGCGGCGGCCGTTGACCTAGTTTTCAGGTCTCTGCCGGTCTCGCCCAAGGCTCGGTTCTCCCATCTATCATGGGGTGGTGAGCCAGCAGCGAGGCGCGTCACGGAACGGCAAGGTGCCGGCTACGGCGGCCGAGCGGATACTGAGCGCCGCGATGCGCGAGTTCGCGAAGTACGGGTTCGCCGGCGCCCGCGTGGAGCGGATCGTGAGCCGGGCGGACGTGAGCCCCCGGTCGCTCTATTACCACTTCGGCAGCAAGCGGGGCCTGTATGACGCCGTGCGCGAGCGGCTGAGCTCGCAGCACTTCGAGGACTTCGTGCGCGGCGTCACCGACGAGCCGCTGGTCGACAGGCTGCTGGCCAACATCGACGTCGCGATGACGCCGCGCTGGCAGACGTGGGCGCGGCTGCTGATGTGGGAAGCGCTTGACGGCGCCGCGGGCAGCGCGCCGTATCCCGAGGGGACGGTGCCCGGGGACTTGCCGGCCATCCGTGCCGCCCAGGAGCGGGGCGAGATCGACCCCGACCTGGACCCGCGCGTGCTGACGCTCGCGTTCATCGCCATCACGTTCTGGCCCACGATGTTCCCGCAGTCGACCAGGCGCCTGACCGAGGGCATGCCCAAGGACGAGCTGCTGCGGGCGCGCAAGGATCTCCTGCGAGCGCTCGTTCGCGGGCTCGGCGAGGACGCCGCGCTTGAGCTACCCGCCGCGTTCGCTCCCCGGGGCGAGCAGCCGCGTTAGCGTCAGCGTGCCAAGCGCGAGCGCCAGGTCGCAGAAGCACGCCACGCGGAAGCCGGCGACGTAGCCGCCGGCCTGCCCGCCGCCGACGGCCGCGAAGAAGCCGAGGCTCACCAGGGCCAGGCCGATGGTCCCCGACATCTGCTGGACGGTGACGAGGACGCCCGCCGGAGCCCCCGGGTCCGCGACGGGGACGCGGCTCAGCACCACGCCGATGATCGGCGGGATCAGCAGTCCCTGCCCGAGCCCGAACAGGGTCACGCCGCCAAGCACCAGGACCGCCGGCTGCCTGGGGTCGGACGCCGCGAGGAGCATGAGGAGGCCGGCGAGCTGGAGGGCCGCACCCGCGGTCAGCGTGGAACGGCCGAAGCGCCCCACGAGCGCGCTGCTCGACAGGCTCGCCACGAAGTTGCCCGCGGCGAGCGGCACGAACGTCAGCCCGGCGACCATGGGGCTGTCCCCGCGTCCCGTCTGAAGGTAGAGGCCGAGGACGAAGAAGAACGACGTGATCGTCGCGTACAGCGTCACGTTCACGAACAGCCCGCGGCGGAAGTCCTTCGACCGGAACAGGCCCAGGTCGACGAGGGGCTGCCGGCTGGTGCGGACCCGGTGCTCCCACCACGCGAACGCCGCGCAGGCGGCGGGCACGGCGGCCAGGAAGAGCCAGCACCACAGCGGCCAGCCCAGGGCGCCGCCCTCGACGATCGGGATGGTCAGCAGCCCGGCGGCGAGGGTGAGCAGGCCGACGCCGGCCAGGTCAAGGCCTGGCCGGGCCGGCGAGACGGATTCCGGGACGCGGCGGAACCCGAAGATGAACGTGAGGACGGCCACCGGCACGTTGACGAGGAAGATCGGCCGCCAGCTCAGGCCGCCGATGTTGGCCGACAAGAGGATCCCGCCGAGCGCCTGGCCGCTGACCTGACCCACGGCGATGGTCATCCCGTAGACGCCAAGGGCGATGCGGCGCTCCCGTGCCGGGAAGCTCACCCGGATGATCGAGAGCACCTGGGGCACCATCAGCGCGGCCGCCGCGCCCTGGAAGAGGCGGGCGACGACCAGGATGTCGCTCGTTGGCGCCAGCCCCGATAGCGCGGAGGCCAGCGTGAACGCGGCCATGCCGACGAAGAAGACGCGCCGGCGCCCGTAGCGGTCGCCGAGCCGCCCGCCGGTGACCAGCCCCAGGGAGAAGGTGAGGCCGTAGCCGCCGACGATCAGCTCCAGGGCAGGCGGGCCGCTGCCGAGGTCCCTGTGCAGCACGGGGGTGGCGACGTTGACCGCGAAGAAGTCGAACACGTTCATGAACATGCCGGGCAGGACGGCAGCGAGGACCAGCCACGCCCCAAATCCGGTCCTCGTGCTCACCGGGGCGGCGACAGCAACGGGCGCCGCCTCGTGTCGCAGGTCAGTCCACCATGTCGGTTACTTGCACGCCGGTGGTCGCGGTCGCGGACTCCTGCACGACCGGGTCGTCTTCCGTGCCGGCGAGGCGCCAGTCCTCGTCCGGCTCCAGGATCTTCTCCGCGCCCCTGATGGAGCTGAAGTCGCCAGTGAGCGCAGGCGGCTCCTTGCCCGCGGCGAGGCCCTTCGCGGCCGAGAGCAGGATGTGCCGCATGCGGGTGATGGCCTTGTCGGTCGACCCGAGCTGCTCCTGGGAGCGGTCGTAGATCGGGCCCATCGACTCGGTCACCATCAGGTCCTGGCTGACGAAGTCGTCGACGCCGCTGAAGATGCCTCTCTTCTCCCGGACCTCCTGGGACAGCTGGTAGTCGTTCTCCGCCGTGTAAAGACGCGGGGTGATCCCGTTGCGGTTACCGGTGACCGGCGTTGAGAACGGCGCGAGCGAGAAGAGATTCTCGCCGCCGTACTTCCTGGGGTTGCGCCACGCCTTGGGCGCGCTGAAGTAACGCCAGCAGTTCTCGTCGTCGATCGGCACGAACATCCCGCAGCCCACGCTGAACGGGATCGACGCGACCATGGTCGCGTACGGCAGCGCGTAGGCGGTGACCCGGACGTGGGTGTTGCCGTTGGGGGTGGTGCGGATGCCGGCGTAGCGGTACCCGAACCAGGTGTCGTCCACCTCGAGGCGGGGCGCCCGGTCGTGCCGCCAGAACTTCCACGACATGGCGTTGGAGGGGTAGCCGGGCTTGTCGGAGCCGTCGTCGGGCAGGTCGTCGATGCCGTCCCACTGGTGCAGGTGGGAGATGTGGGAGGTGTCGATGTTGCCCTCCATCGCCTGCACCCAGTTACACGTCGAGTGCTGCTTGCTCGCCAGGAACTCGCCGTCTACCAGTCCGTCGGTGCCGAAGTCCCTGAACGGGGTCATGGCCTCCCTGGGGCCCATGTAGGTCCAGACGATGCCGCCGGACTCGCGGGTCGGGTAGGACTTCATCCGGACCTTCTCGCAGAAGGGGGCCGGCTCGCTGGGCATGTCGACGCACTTGCCGTCGACGTCGAATGCCCACCCGTGGTAGACGCAGCGGAGGGAGGCGTCGTCTTCGTTGCGGGCGAAGTACAGCGACGCCCCGCGGTGGGGGCAGTTTTCCTGGACTAGGCCGATCCGCCCGCGGGTGTCGCGGAAGGCGACCAGGTTCTCGCCGAGCAGCCGCACCCGCGCCGGGGGACTCCCGGGCTCGGGGATCTCGGCGGACAGGCAGGCCGGGGTCCAGTACCGGCGCAGCAGTTCGCCCATCAAAGTACCGGGACCCACGCGGGTCAGGATCTCGTTGTCTTCCGCCTTAAGCACTCCGTATGCCTCCTGTCTGAGGGATTAGCTGGTCGGCTGACCGTTCGCCAGGTCAAGGGCCTCGACGAAGGTGGGGTCCTCGGGGGTGGCGAGCGTCCGCCAGTCCTCGCCAGGCGCGAGGATCTTCTCCGCGCCGAAGATGGACCGGTAGTCGCGCTCGCCGACCGCCGGCGGTTCCTTGCCCTCGGCGAGGCCCCTGGCCGCCGACAGCAGGATGTGCCGCATCCGGGTGATGGCCCGGTCGGTGGAACCGAGTTGCTCCTGGCTGCGGTCGTAGACCGGGCCCATCGACTCGGTCACCATGAAGTCCTGGCTGACGAAGTCGGCGACGCCGCTGAACGTGGCGGTGCGCTGGACGTCGCGGTCGATCTGGTAGTCGTTGTCGGCGGTGTACTGGCGCGGGAGGACCCCGGTGCGACCCGAGCGGATCGCGTTGGTGAACGGCGCGATCGCGAAGAGGTTCTCGCCGCCGTGGCCGTGGAAGTTCGGCGGCGTCTCAACCGCGAAGCTGTAGCGGGCCGTGCACTCGTCGTCCATGGGGACGAAGAGGCCCTGCCGCTGGCTCCAGGGAACGCTGGCGACCATCGTGG
>JAWWPV010001222.1:0-5724 GCA_033854775.1 Trebonia sp. | reverse complement strand
TGATCGTCGATGACGGGATGATCCGGTATGACCTGCACCGCCACGAGCACGGCGCGCTGCTTCAGGCCGTGACCCTGCTCCCGCCGCGGGTCCCGCACAACGGGCGCGCCGCGACCTCCTCCGGCTTCCGCAAGCGGGTCGTCTACCTCGAGCTCTCGCACCTGCCCGCGAGCCTCATCGGCCGGGCGGTCGACCAGCCCGTGCTGTTCGACCCGCTCCTTCGCCAGCGCGTCAGCCGGCTGCACTCGGCGCTGGAAGAGCCCGGCGGTGAACTCGAGGCGGAGAGCCGCCTGGCCTTCGTCGCCGAGCGGCTGCAGCAGCACCTGCGCGGTCACGCCGGCGCGCTAGAGACCGGGGCCCGAGAAGCCGGCGCCCCGGTCGCGCACCAGCTGCGTGAGCTGATCGACGCCGGGTTCCGTGACAAGGTGACGCTCAGGCAGGCGTCGGAGGCGATCCACGCCCACCCGGCCCACCTGGTACGGATGTTCAGCAGGGAGTTCGGCATCAGCCCGCATCAGTACCTGACGGGCCGCCGGGTCGACCTGGCCAGGAAGCTCCTGCTCGACGGCGTGCCACCGAGCGCGGCGGCGGCCACCGTCGGCTTCTTCGACCAGTCCCACCTGAACCGCAGCTTCAGGCGGCTCCTCGGCACCAGCCCGGGCCGGTACGCCGGCGGCGCTCGTCAGGCCGGCTGATCAAACGGCACGGTCAGGGTGATGGTGTCGGGGAACCAGTGGGCACCCCCCGCGTACTGTGGTGCCCCGCACACCGTTTGCAGGTACCTCATCGGCGGCCCGAAGCCGTCGAGCGTGTCGTCGACGGGAAACCCGTAGCTATCGCGGATGACATAGGTGAGCGTGCCGACGTATCTCCCGCTCTCGCGGCTGCCGCTGCCGGTAACGGCCAGGCCCTGAGTGCCGCGGAAGCTCCAGTAGAGATCACTGGTCGTCACGCTGAATGTCACCGTTGGCAGTTGCCAGGCGGCGAGCTTCACCCGGACGTCGCCGGCCTTCAGACGGCGCGCTACCGCCGCTTGAACTTGACCGTTCACAACCTGAAACGCGCTGCTGGCCACGGCGAGCCTGGAGATCCGCGACCCCGCCGGGTAGTTGACCCCCGTGCCCTCGCCCGCGAGGAAGTGCCGCAGCAAGTCGGCCGCCGCCGGGAAGCCGGCCGCGGCGAACCCGCCGGCGATTTCGTTCCCCAGCTTGTTGTCGGCCGCGAGCTGAGCGAGGTCACACGTGGCTCCCGCGGCTTGCGCACGCGTGTCCTCGCTCCCGTTAGCGGGGACAGGGCGGGCGCCGCTGACCGCGAATCCCCAGGCGGCCGTGGTGCGTGGCGCCTGGGGAGTCGCGGGAGCCCTGGCGGCCGTCGGAGCCGCCGGCGCCCCGGAGCACGCCAGCACGGACAGCACCACGATCACGGACAGCGGGGCGAGGGTGGCAAGCCGCCGCCTCATCGCCCTTCCCAGGCAAGTCGCATGGCTTAAGTCTGCCAACTGCGCGGGCCAGCCCCGCCAGGTGTCACGTTTCGCGGGTGAGTAAGCCGCTTCCGTTCTGAAGACCAAAGATCTTTGTCCCGAACGGGTTCGTGCTTCGCGTGACGCGCCCCGTCATCTCTTCCTGGCGACGCCGCCGGAGAAGCTCTGCTGAATCTCGGGATAGGCAGCCTGGCCCGCCACCGGCGGCCGCCAGTCCCCAAGCGGGACCAGCCCAGGCGAAACCAGCTCCCAGTCGCCGAACCAGGAGCGGATCTCGCTGTCCTCGCGCCACCGCATGCCCCCGAGGGGTCCGGCCAGCAGTTTCTCCCCCTCGAGCGTGACCGCGCGCTGCTCGGACAGTTCGGGCCCTGGCAGCCGGAGGCTGGAGATGGCCACGAAGCTGCCGCTCGGCATGGCCGTACGCAACTCGGCCATGATCCGCTCGGGTTGATCACTGTCCTCAACGTGATGCAGGAGCGCGAAAAGCAGCAGCCCGACGGGCTGGCCGAAATCGATCATTGACTCGACGACCGGGTCGGTCAGGATCTCGCGGGGCCTGCGCACGTCGCCGAGGACGAAATCGGTCGTCAGCTGGTCGGCGAGCAGGGCCCTGCTGTGGGTGTAGACAATCTGGTCGTTGTCCACGTGGACAACGCGCGCCCGCGCGCTGAACTGATGCACGACCTCGCTCACGTTGCCTTGGGTGGGCAATCCAGAACCGAGATCGAGGAACTGCGTAACACCCGCCTCAACGACCAGGTACTGCACCACCCGGCGCAAGAACTGGCGGTTGGCGATGGCCCCGAGCGGCGCCATCGGCGCGAACCGCAGGACCTCCGCCACGAACTCGCGATCGGCGGCGAAGTTATCCTTCCCGCCGAGCATCGCGTCGTATACCCGGGCGACATTCGGCTTACTGACGTCGAAGGCGGGGTATTTCCGGTCGCCGAGGGGATCACCTGCGGCCATCGTTGGCCTCCGTCCCACTGGTAAACCCAGTATTTGAGAGGATAGTGGATCACGTTTGCGCCACAGACACACATGTGAAATGTCTGTTTTCTGACTCGTTGCATTCGCCTTGACTCGACTCAGTTCCTACCGCGTGGCAATCTGTTTCGAAGGGCGCCGAACCGGACATACAGCAACCAAATTGGTCACGTAACCCGCACTGCTCGGTGTCCTGGCGGGAAAGGGGCTTGTGTTGTCGCCACAGGCATCCGGTCAGGGCTGGCTCCGCTACGCGTGGCTGCTCCCGGCCGTACTTGCCACGGCGGCTATTTGCCTGTTGTGCTGGGGCGCGTGGGTTTACGGGTATGACCCTCGCTGGCTCAGCGGCTCCCCTGCCTGGTGGCATCCCATCCTGCAAACCGACCAGGACTGGACGCTCGTGGTCACGCTGGCGCTGCTGCTCGGCGGCCTTGGCGCCTACTGGTGGCCGCGGCGGCGGGCACCGCAGTTCCCGATCGGGCTGATCGTCGTTGTCGTGCTCGTCCTCGTGGCCGCGATCCTCGGCACGGTCTCGTACCTCCCGTGCCGCGGTCAGGTGAGCAGGACGGGCATCATGTTCTGGATCCTGCAGCTTTACGTGGGACAGCCGCCGAACATCTACCAGAACGTGCAGGCGGGCGCCGCCTGCGCGGGCGCGCCACCGCTCGCGCTCCAGCTCGGGCAGATCGACGGCCTCGGCGCGACGCTGATCGGCGCGCTCGCCGTGGCGTCAGTGCTGTGGCGCCAGCCGCTTGACCGGCTTCAGTCCCGGTTCGCATTCGACGTGACGATCTTCACCGGACTCACCCCGCTGACCATTCCCCTGCTCAAGCAGCTGACCGAGACAGCCCGCAGCCCGCGCGCGATCATCGTCATCGAGCCGGATGAGGGCAACCCGCTGCTCAAGGAGGCCAGGCTCACCGGCGCGCGCGTCGTTATCGGCGACCCAGCGTCGCCGCACATCCTGCGCCCGATCATCTCCGCCGTGCGCGGCTGCGCGCTCGGTCATCTCTACGCGCTTAGCAATAAGGTCACGGAAAACGAGGCGGTGATCGACGAGGCGGCGCGGATTCTCAGCCGCTACCAGCCGGACCCCGACCGGCAGCCGCACCTGGTCGCACTCATCGACGACCCGAGGCACGCCGACCACTGGCGCGGCATCCGCAGCGGGAGGTCAGGTGGGTGGTTCGAGGACGCGCTCAGCTCGGCCGAGTCAACCGCGCGCGGCCTCGTCTCCCAGGTGCTGCGCACGCAGCCGCGGCAGCTGCTGGTGTGCGGTGACAGCACGCTGACGCTCGCCATCCTGCTCGAACTGGCC
Organism: Trebonia sp.; assembly: GCA_033854775.1. Taxonomy (GTDB): domain Bacteria; phylum Actinomycetota; class Actinomycetes; order Streptosporangiales; family Streptosporangiaceae; genus Trebonia. The sequence continues at coordinate 1,939 of JAWWPV010001222.1, read as the reverse complement.
CGCCGGGCCTGGGAGCAGTCCGAGCTCGTGAACGCGGCGGCGACCGGGCTCACGGTGGAACCGGACGTAGCGCCGCCGCCTGACACGCCGTCTCCGCTTCCGCTTGACCGGGTCGCACTGCTTGACCTGCGGTCACCCGACATCAGGCGCGAGTACCTCGCGTCCGCCCCTGGGGCGGTACTTGACTCACTGCCTAAGGTTGTCGCGCACCCGGTCCGGTGGCGCGACCACCTGCTGCGGACGCTCGACGCGATGGACCTCGCCCAGGCCCGCGAGACCGCCGTCATCATCACGGAGAGTCCGCCGGGCAGCGGCGTGCACGAGGCTGGACGCGTCGCCAGGCTGCACCCGGAGACCCCGGTGTTCGCGCTCGCCCCCTCGGGCGACGTCATGGGCGGAGCGATCTTCGACCTCCTGCACCCGTTCGAGCCCGGCCTGCTCATCGAGGGTGAGGTGCCGGAGGACACCTGGACGCGTGTCGCCAGGCACTGGCACGAGTGCTACCGGCTCAGCCATCCGCTAGCGCCCGGTCACCCGAAGGCCTCGGCCCGGGTGCCCTGGTCCGAGCTTGACCCCTTCCTCCGGCAGGACAACATCCTCGAGCTCCGCTCGATCCTGTCCGCGGTCGCGGCCCGCGGCAGGCAGTGGGCACCAGTCCACCTGGTCCCGCCGGGCAGCGTCATCGAGCTGAGCGAGGAGGACCTGACGGCGATCACGATCGCCGAGCACACGCGCTGGCTGCACCGGCGGCTCGCGGTCGGCCAGGCAGGCGAGAACGTGGTCCCGTGGGAGGACCTGCCGCCCCGTATGCGGAGCGACGTGTCCAAGCACCTCTGCTCCCAGCTCATGCAGCTGGAGGACGTGGGCTTCTTGCCGATTGTCCCGGCCGGGGGCCCGCCGGCGGCGGCCCGCTTCGAGCGCGTCGGGCTTGTGCGGGCCAGCCAGCTGACCGAGCCGCTTGCCTGGACCAATCACGCGGGTGAGCAGATGCACGGCTACGCCGGGGACTGGCGGGTCATCGACGACGCGGGAAACCTGCGGACCGTCTCCGATCCCGATTTCCAGTCAAGCCACGAGCCGGCGGGCGACGGCCGCTGGCGCCGGGTCCGCAGCTTCCTGGCCTGGCAAGTCAGCGAGGCCGTAGTGATCAGGACCAAGGAGGGCAAGGCGACCACCCGCCCGGGCGACTGGGTGGTCGAGGCGCCGACCGGCGAGCGCTGGCCCGTCAGGGACGCCCAGTTCCGCTGGAGCTACCGGCCGTGCCGGGGTGCGCCCGACCTGCCCGCTCCACCCGACCAGGCGAGCACGGCCGCGACCGCGAGCAGCAGCGCGGCGCCGACGATCTCCTCGTAGCGGAAACGGTAACCGCCGGTCGTAGCGGCTGCCGAGCGGCACGGCGACCCACAGGCTGCCGAGCAAAGCGCCTATGACCGCGGTGATCAGGCCTCCGGCGAGCGCTCCCGCCACGTACCACGTCACCAGCAGGACCGCGGCGAGCACGGCAGCGCCGACCGCGGTCAGGCCGAGGATCGCCAGGACGTTGGCGAATCGGACCAGGCGCTCCTTCATGCCCCGGCGAAAGACCAGCCGGTGGTAGGCGACCGGCCCGATCAGCAGCGTGGTCGCGACCGCGGCAAGGATCACGCTGGTCAGGTAGAGGTCCCGCTGCCCGGTGCTGAGCTGGGCGAACCTGGTGGTGAACGGCAGCGAGAGGAGGAAGCCGAACAGCACCTGAACGCCCAGTGCGGCCACGCGCAGTTCTTGGACTAGCTCGCCGAGGTTGCGGTCATCCCGCTTTTCCGTGGTCTCCGGCCGCGAATCCGAGACCTCGCCGGACTCCACATCGACCACCTCCTGATTCACCGACGCTACCCGTGTGTCAGCGGGGAAACGACGGGTAGGCGCCCGTGATGACCACACGGACGCGAGAATCGACCGT
>JAWWPV010001221.1:0-2930 GCA_033854775.1 Trebonia sp. | reverse complement strand
CTGACCCACTCCTCGCGGGCACTTGACCTGGGCCTCGACTACAGCGGCACGGCCTCAGCAGCCTACGGCGTGATCACGGAAACGCCCGTGACCGCGGGTCACCGCGGGGAAATGCCCGGCAGGCTGCCGTCTCACCGTCATAAAACCGAACAAAACGCCGGTCACAATGCGCCTTCTAGATTACTGCGGGTCAAAAGTGGCGGTATTCGCCCCCGATGACCCGCGAACACGGAAACAGCCGGCCCGCAGCGCCGGGAAACCGGGGCATAACCGGCGAACCGGCCGGCCTTCCCGGGCCGCCGCCCGGATGACCCGCGATCACAGCCGTCAACGGCACCCGAGAACCCGCCCGAGGCAAAGACAAGACGCGAAACTAACGGCCCGCGGGACCACGACACGCCCGGGACGGGCAACTCGAAAACCGACGCGCCCTGCCAGTTTTGACCCGCGGTCCCTTAACAGGCGTGCTACGCGGGGCGATTTGTCATGTTTTGTCGTGGGCAGACGGCGGTCTCCGGATGTTGTCACCGCGATGACCCCACCTACGATCGCGGCCCCGGGCGGGTTGACGCAACTTACTGGTTGCCATAGTATCGCAACCAATCAGTTGCCACATGAGGGAGGAAGCCATGGCGTTCCCTGACCGCATCGAGCGAACCGTCGAGATCGCTCACCCGCCGGCCAAGGTATGGGCGGCGCTCACCACGGCCGAGGGACTGAGTGCCTGGTTTGGCCAGGAGGCCACGATTGACTTGCGCCCGGGCGGCCCGGCCTGGATGAAGTGGGACAACGGCCACACCGCAGACATGCGGGTGGAACGGGTGGAGGAGCCGACGGTGTTCGGCTTCACCTGGAAGATCTCCGGGCTGCCCGAGGACGATCCGCGCCGCACCTACGTCGAGTTCACGCTGGAGCCGGGTGGTGCGGGCACGCGGCTGACCGTGGTTGAGTCCGGTTTCGCCCAGCTTCCGGAGGACACCTACCGCACGGAGTACGACAGCCACGTCGAGGGCTGGAAGAGCGAGCTGGGTGAGCTCGCCGACTACCTCGATGCCGCCTGATGTCGAGGCGGTCGCCGAGCAGGTCTTTACCGCCCTCGCCGACCCGAGCCGGCGCGCCATCCTGGCCGCGCTGGCCTCGGGTGGGCCGACCACCGCCACGGACCTGGCCGACCGCCTGCCGATCACCCGTCAGGCGATCGCCAAGCACCTGGCACTGCTGGCCGAGACCGGCCTGGTGACGGCCGAGCCAGGTGAGCGGCGCCGGGTGCGGTACCGGCTGCGCTCCGCGCCGATGCAGGTGGCGCAGCAGTTCCTTGCCGCGCTGGCGCGCGACTGGGACGGCCCGCTCGACGCACTGAGGAATCACCTCGACCAGCAACTCGCGGATCCGCGTGACGGAGATCGCCGCCCGAGCACACCGAAGAGGGAGGACCGATGTTGAACGTGGTATCCCGGCGCGCGGCCGCGCCGACGATCGCGCTGGCGGCGACGCTCGTGCTGGCCGCCGCGTGCTGGGCAGCCGCGGCCTGGCTGATGGACGGCATGGACATGGGGGTGGCGACCCGGCCCGGGTCGTTCGGGTTCTTCGCCGCGGCGTGGGTGACGATGATGGCGGCGATGATGCTGCCGGGAGCGGCCCCCGCGGTCGCCAGGCGCGCCCGGGAAAGCGGGACGGCGCGGGCCGCGGCGCCGTTCACCGGGTCCTACCTGGCCGTCTGGGCGCTCACCGGGGTCGTGGCGTACGCGCTGGACCGGCCGCACGGATCGCTGGCCGCCGGCGCGGTGGTGATCGCGGCGGGTGCCTACGAGCTCACGCCGGTCAAGCGGCACTTCCGCCGGCGGTGCCGCGAGGATGCCGGCTCCGGGCTTGGGTTCGGGCTGTGCTGCGTCGGCTCGAGCATCGGGCTGATGGCGATGCTGGTGGCGCTGGACGTGATGAGCCTGTTCTGGATGTCGGCAGTCGCCGTACTCGCCTGCGCGCAGAAGCTGCTGCCCGCGAAGGCGGCGGTCGACGTCCCGGTGGCGCTGGCGATCGTCGGGCTCGGACTGGTGATCGTCTTCGCGCCCGCGCAGGTTCCCGGGCTCACGCCACCAGCGATGTAACGACAAGAAACAAGAAAGAGGGAGACAGGCAATGACCAGTCACAACACGGGGACGCGCGAGGAGTGGCTTGCCGCGCGGATGGAGCTGCTCGATGCCGAGAAGGAGCTGACCCGGCGCGGCGACGAGGTGTCCAGGCGGCGGCGGGAGCTGCCCTGGGTCCGGGTCGACAAGGACTACCGCTTCGAGACCGGCGAGGGAACGGCGTCGCTCGCCGACCTGTTCCAGGGGCGGTCGCAGCTGCTCATCTACCATTTCATGTTCGGGCCCGACTACACCGCCGGATGCCCGTCCTGCTCGGCGATCGCCGACGGCTTCAACGGGTCCGCCGTCCACCTGGCCAGCCACGACGTCACGCTCTGCGCGGTCTCGCGCGCCCCGCTCGCCAAGCTCCACGCGTACAGGGGGCGGATGGGCTGGAGCTTCCCGTGGGCATCCTCCTACGGCAGCGACTTCAACTTCGACTTCGGGGTGGCGCACACCAAGGAGGAGTGGGAGGCGGGCGCCGTTGCGTACAACTTCGGCGATCAGGACCTGCGGCCGGCGGCCGGCAATAAGGATGCCATGGACGCCTTCACCGAGCCGATGGTCGGCACGGACTGGGAGACCTACCGGCGCGAAGGGCCCGGCATGAGCGCTTTCGTCCTAGCGGACGGCACCGTCTACCACACCTACTCGACGTACGGGCGCGGGCTGGACATCCTGTGGGGCATGTACCAGTGGCTCGACCGCGCGCCGCTCGGCCGCAACGAGGACGGGATGTGGTGGCGCCGCCACGACGAGTACGACAATTAACGCAGCTCCCGCGCGATCCTGATGAAGTCGCT
>JAWWPV010001220.1:0-7551 GCA_033854775.1 Trebonia sp. | reverse complement strand
CGCAACCTCGCTCCGCTTCCGGCGGACGTCGACCACACCGTGGCCGCCGCGCTGCCGATCTCCGGGCTGACGGCATGGCAGGGTCTGTTCGACCACGGCCGCCTGACGGCAGGCCAGACCGTCCTGATCCATGGCGCCGCAGGCGGTGTGGGATCGATCGCGGTCCAGCTCGCGCGCGAGGTGGGAGCTCGAGTGATCGGCACTGGCCGGGCCGCTGACAGGGACACCGTACTCGGTCTCGGCGCAGATGCCTTCCTGGACCTGCAGGCCGACCACCTGGCGGATGCCGGAGAGGTCGAGGTGGTCTTCGACGTGATCGGTGGCGAGATCCTCGACCGCTCGGCCACGCTGGTGCGCGCCGGCGGCGCGCTCGTCACCATCGCCACGCCACCCACGGTTCAGCCTGAAAACGGGCGGGCCGTCTTCTTCGTCGTCGAACCCGATCGCCTTCGGCTCGCGGACCTTGCCCAGCGGCTGAGAACCGGACGGCTCAAGCCGCACATCGGGGCCGTACGGCCGCTCGCAGAGACGCCCGCCGCGTTCGCCCCCGCCCGGCGCACCCCCGGGAAGACGATCATCCGAATCATGTGAGACTGGTACGCCAGGGAGGCGAACATGACCCTTGACGATCTCGTGGTGCCGGACACCGCAGCGTCGGCCGCCGCCCTTGAAGTGGCGTCCGCCTACCATTCACCCGCGCTCCTCAATCATTCGCTGCGCGCTTATGTGTGGGCGGCGGCCCACGGCATGACGCGCGGCATCAGCTTCGATCCGGAACTGCTTTATGTGGCTGCACTGTTCCACGACCTCGGCCTGGTGCCGGCATTCGACAGTTACGCCGTCTCGTTCGAGGAGGCGGGCGGCCATGTGGCGCGGGTGTTCGCGGCCGGCGCCGGGTGGCCGGCGGAGCGCCGCGAGTACCTGGCGGAAGTGATCATCCGGCACATGTGGTCCCGGGTGGACGTGTCCGTGGACCCCGAGGGGTACCTGCTGGCCCGCGCGACCGAAACCGAAATCATCGGTACGAATATGAATGATTTCCCTCCGGATTTCAGGGCACAGGTATTGGAACGCCACCCCAGGCTCGATATCACCGAAAATTTCCGGACGTGCTTCGAGGCCCAGGCGAAGCGCAAGCCCGACAGTTCGGCCGCAGTCTCGGTACGGTCCGGCCTCAGCACGAGAATGGCAGGGAACCCGCTGGATTCCTAATGCTGCAACGGTGCTTAGACTAGCCGCTCAGCCAGGTACACCATGGCGCTGCTCTTGCGCGAGGCGCTCGACTCGGGTGCGCCGCCCTCCATGGCCCGCCTGCCGATGACCCCGGAAGAGGTCGCCGCCGCCTATGACGCGGCGGAAGCGGCGGAGGACGCGGCGGAAGCAGCCGTCCCCGCAGGTGAGGCGGGGCGAAAGTGACTTACCACGACCAGATACACTGCCTGAGCCGTCTGCCCGGCAGGGCACGGAGCTTGCCCTGTTTGTGTACCTGTGCGCATCCTTGTCAGGGATGTGGGCAGGGATCGGGCGGGGCGGTGCCCATGCAGAGTTGAGGAGGAGCACGTGACCGGCATCTCAGGTCTGCCGCAGGCTAAGCGGGCGGCTCATGAGGCGGCCGTGACGCGACTGCGCGACGCTTATGCCGCGGTCCCGGACGGCGTCCCCGTCCGGCTCGCGAAGCCGACGTCCAACCTGTTCCGGTTCCGCGACCCGGCGTCGGACACCGAGCGCGTCAGCCTCGACGTGTCGGCCTTCGCCCGGGTGATCCACGTGGACCCCGCCGCGCGGACCGCCGTCGTGGGCGGCATGACCACCTACGAAGACCTGTGCGCGGCCACGCTGCCGCACGGCCTGATGCCGCTGGTCGTGCCCGAGCTCAAGACCATCACGCTCGGCGGCGCGGTCACCGGCCTCGGCATCGAGGCGACCTCGGTCTGGCACGGCCTGCCGCACGAGTCGGTGATCGAGATGCAGCTCCTCACCGGCGACGGCCGCGTTGTCATCGCGACCAGGGACAACGAGCACAGCGACCTTTTCTACGGCTTCCCGAACTCCTACGGCACCCTCGGCTACACGCTCGCCCTCACCATCGAGCTCATGCCGGTCAAGCCGTACGTGCACGTCCGGCACTTCGCCTTCACCGACCCGAAGAGCTGCATGGACGCCATCGCCGAGATCGCGCGCGACGGCAGCTACCAGGGGCACAAGGCCGACTTCCTCGACGGGGTGGCGTTCAGCACCGCCGAGCTTTACCTCGCGGTCGGCGCGTTCAGCGACAAGGCCCCCTGGGTCAGCGACTACACCGGCCCGCAGATCTACTACCAGTCGCTGCAGACGAGTCGCGAGGACTTCCTCACGGTCAAGGACTACATCTGGCGCTGGGACACCGACTGGTTCTGGTGCGCGGGCGCCTTCGGCCTGAAGAACAAGGTGATCCGCCGCCTGTGGCCGCGCAAGTACCGGCGCTCGGACGTCTACCGCAAGCTCGTCGCGCTCGACCAGAAGCACGGCCTGACCGCGGCGATGTACACCAAGCGGCACTGGCCGCAGCGGGAGTTCGTCACCCAGGACGTGGAAATCCCGGTCGAGCGCGGGCACGAGTTCCTCGCGTTCTTCGCCGAGAAGGTGAAGATGACCCCGGTCTGGATGTGTCCCGTCCGGCTGCGCGGTACTGAGTCGTGGGCCCTCTACCCGATGCACCCGGGCGACCTCTACGTCAACTTCGGCTTCTGGGGCACGGCCCCGCTGCCGGCGGGTAAGGGCGACGGCTACTACAACCGGATGGTTGAGGAGGAGGTCAGCGTGCTTGGCGGGCACAAGTCGCTGTACTCCACGGCCTTCTACTCCGAAGAAGAGTTCCGCCGCCGCTACAACGGCGCGGCCTACGACAAGCTCAAGGCGGAGTACGACGGCCGCGGCCGCCTGCTCGGCCTCTACGACAAGGCCGTACGCCGCCGCTTAGCTCGTTGACAGCGGCAGTGGGATAACAAGGCGACCATAAACGGAAGGAATGTACATGGCGCTGGCGCAGGTGTTCGAGGCGATCGCTGGCCCGGACGCTCCGGTGGAATTCCAGGCATATGACGGGTCGAGCGCCGGCATCCCCGGCTCACCGGTCAAGATCACCGTCCGGTCCCCGGTGGCCGTGTCGTACCTGGCCCAGGCGCCGGGTGCACTGGGCCTGGCCCGTGCCTACGTCTCCGGTCACCTGGACGTGGACGGCGACATGTTCACCGCGCTGTCCCGGCTGTCCAAGGCCCAGGACTCGAGCATCAGCTGGGGTGACCGCCTCCGGCTGCTACAGGAGCTCGGCGGCCCGAAGGTGCTCCTGCCGAGGATCCCGCCGCCCCCGCAGGAGGTGCAGATCAGCCGCCGCCGGCTCACCATCGGCCGGATGCACTCCAAGGGCCGTGACGCGAACTCGATCTCGCACCACTACGACGTCTCCAACACGTTCTACGAGTGGGTGCTCGGCCCGACGATGGCCTACACCTGCGCCTGCTACCCGACGGAGGACGCCACGCTCGAGGAGGCGCAGGAGTACAAGTTCGACCTGGTCGCCCGCAAGGTCGGGCTCAAGCCGGGCATGCGGCTGCTCGACGTGGGCTGCGGCTGGGGCGGCATGGTGATGCACGCCGCCCGCGAGTACGGCGTCAAGGCGATCGGCGTCACGCTCTCCGCCGAGCAGGCGGCGTGGGCGCAGCAAGCGATCAAGAAGGCCGGACTTGAGCACCTCGCCGAGGTCCGTCACCAGGACTACCGGGACGTTCCGGAGACCGACTTCGACGCGGTCAGCTCGATCGGCATCACCGAGCACATCGGCAAGGCGAATGTCCCCGGCTACTTCGCCTTCCTCAACGGCAAGCTCAAGGTGGGCGGCCGGATGCTCAACCACTGCATCACCCGCCCGGACAACACCGGTCCTTCCATCTACAAGGAAGGCTTCATCAACCGCTACGTCTTCCCCGACGGGGAGCTAGAGGGCCCGGGCTGGCTCGCGGGCGTGATGAACGACAACGGCTTCGAGATCAGGCACGAGGAGAACCTCCGCGAGCACTACTCGAAGACCCTCGCCGCCTGGTGCGCCAACCTCGACGCGCACTGGGACGAGGCGGTCAAGGAGGTCGGCCAGGGCACGGCCCGCGTGTGGCGGCTCTACATGGCCGGCTCACGGCTCGGCTTCGACCGCAACGTCGTCCAGCTCCATCAGATCCTGGGCGTGAAGCTGGCCAAGGACGGGACGTCAGGGATGCCGCTGCGGCCCGACTGGGAGCCCGCCGTCGAACGCGCGAAGGCGTCGGCGTAAAGGGTCAGGCCTGGCTGGGAACGTCCAGCGCAACGGGGGCGACCGCCAGCAGTGATGGCTTGCGGCGCCGGCCTGGGCGGCGGGTGAGGTCGCGCTCGCGGCGCAGCACGACGTGGACGGGTCCTGATCGTGGTGCGTCCGGGTAAGCGGCGGTGCCCAGGGTGTTGACGGCCGCCAGCTGGACCGGGGTCTGCGGCCATTGCTCGGGCGCGGATGGCAGGCGGAAGGGCGCCGCCTCTCCCTGGAGCAGGGGGTTCGGGCGAACGCAGCCCGTGGACGGCGGGATGATGTCCGCGGTCATGGCGAAGGCGGTCTTGAGCAGTGCGGCGACGCCGGCCGCCGCTCGCGTGTCGCCGATGTTGGCCGAGACCGACCCGAGTGCGCAGCGGTGGCTGCCGGCCCCGTGCGGGGCGAGCACCTCGAGCAGTGCGCCGAGCTCGGCCAGGTCGTCGGCAGCGGTCGCCGCGCCGTGACCCTCAACGAACTGGATGTCCGCCGGGTCGATGCCCGCGCGCAGGTAAGCCTGGGGCAGCACGGCCCGCTGCGGCGTCGCGGGGTCCGCGCAATGCCAGCCGGCGATCTCCGCGTAGGCGGGCACGTCCGCGACCTGGGCATCGGCGGCGCGCGTCAGCGCGACAATCCCGCAGCCTTCTCCGGGGAGCGATCCAGTCGGGCTGGCGTCGTAGACCCGGACGTGATCGTCGGCCGTCGCGTGCCCGCGCGTCCAGCTGTCGACGCCCGTCGCGACGCCGCCGGCCAGCACCAGATCGAACTCACCGGAGTTCAGCGCCTCGCACGCCGCCGTGACGGCCCGCAGCGAGCAGTGCAGGCCGCCCGGCAGCGACCCGTTCACGACCGCGGTCCTGTTCACGCTGGTGGTGCCGTGGTTGGAGCGCACCACCCCGATGGTGCCGAGGAACAGTTCATGAAGGCTCGCCCCGGCAGGCCTCAGGACCCCACTGCCCCTGACGCGGACGCCCCGGCCGCCGGCCCGTGTCGCTACGGTATCGCCGGCTGTGAGCATGCCCAGGTGCCGGTTCACCCAGTCGCGGACATCCACTGTTCCCGGCACTGGTATGTCGGCGATGAACACGCCGATCCGCTCCGCTGCCACGGCACGGCCAGCCGGGGGAACGTCCGCGAGCGCGGCGGCCGCCGTCTCGGCCGCGAGGACATGGCGTGCCGTGATCCCGCCGGTCAAGGCGTCATCACGGCCGAGACTTCGGGCCGCGTCGTCGAGCAGCGCGGCGAGGCCGGATGGCCGGCGGGCGGGGTGCCTGCCGCGATCGCCGCGATCGGACGGCCCGCCGTTGTCCGGCGGGTGGGCCAGTTCACGGAACATGCGCCGTCCGGCCACCGTGATCTCGTGAAACGAGGAGGGATCGGACGCGCCGGGAAAGCGCAGGGCCGCGCCGATGATAGCGACGGCCTTCCCGGGGCCAAAGTTCGCTTCATTGGGAATGTGCATTTATCCCCCGAAAACCGAAATGGCATGAAAAGCACCCCAGGTCGCGCCAATTTTCCGCGCGCTGATACGGAACAGTTGCGTCAACGCCGACCAAGCGTTGACTCGGAGCCCGCTGAACAGGGGGTTTAGCGAGGCAGGCATCACTGTATTGACCCGGGATGACACTGGTCAAGGGTGCGCCCGTAACGTAGGCATTTGCCGCGAATTCCCGTTTGGATAAACCAGGGGCATTACTAGCGCGGCTAGCCGCGGCTCCCGGCGAGCGGCGCGTGCTCCGAGCCCGACGTGCCAAGCAGTGGCGAGGTGATGAAGTAGTCGGCGCTGGTGCGGTTGCAGGCGATCGGGATGTTCCACACCACCGCGATCCTGACGAGGGCCTTGACGTCGGAGTCGTGCGGTTGCGGGCTCATCGGGTCCCAGAAGAAGATCAGCATGTCGAGGCGCCCCGAGGCGATGAGCGCGCCGATCTGCTGGTCGCCACCGAGCGGGCCGCTCTGGAAGCACGTGACGGGCAGGTCGAGCGTCTCGCCAAGCAGCCTGCCCGTGGTGCCGGTCGCGTACAGGGTGTGGTTGGCGAGGATGTCCCGGTTATACTCGGCCCACTCGAGGAGGTCGCCTTTCCTGTAGTCGTGGGCGACCAGGGCGATGCGCTTCCGGGCGAGTACTCTAATTTTGCCGCTGTTCGATGGGCTGACTCCTGCTGACAGGTCAAAATTAGAGTACTCGTCGGGTGAGGTCGTGTCGGTCATGCCCCCAGGCTGCCGCATCAATGTTGCCCCACTGCCACGTGAGCGTTATCGGATCGTGTACACGGCGTGCTGTCGCGCCGAGCGGCGTGGCAGTAAGGGATGCGGTAAACTTCAAGCATGCGTCTTGTCCGGCTGCTCCTTAGCTAGCCGCGCCGACCTACTGGCAGTAACACTGCCGTCGGCGCGGCCGCTCCTCGTGCGCGGGGGGCTCTTTTGTTTTAGCAAGCGCTGTGTTTTGAGCAGGCACTGCGCTAGGGCAGGCAGAGCGCTCCCGTTCAGGGACTCTCAAACCGGACCGATTAGGGTGAGGACACGATGACTGCGGTCGAGAGAGCCGACGAGGCGAAGGCGTACGATCCGCGCGAGGTCCAGGACAAGTGGCAGGTCCGCTGGGCGGACATGGATCCGTTCCGCGCCAGCGACGACCCCGATGACCCGCGCGAGCGGTTCTACCTGGTTGACATGTTCCCGTACCCGTCGGGTGACCTGCACATGGGGCACGCCGAGGCGTACGCGATCGGCGACGCGATGGCCAGGTACTGGTTCCTGCGCGGGAAGAACGTGCTGCACCCGATCGGGTGGGACGCCTTCGGGCTGCCGGCGGAGAACGCGGCGATCAGGAACAACACCCACCCCGCGGACTGGACGTACAAGAACATCAACACGCAGGCGGCGTCCTTCCGCCGGTACGCGACGTCGTTCGACTGGTCGCGGCGGCTGGCGACCTGCGACCCCGAGTACTACCGCTGGAACCAGTGGCTGTTCCTGCGGTTCTACGACCGCGGGCTGGCCTATCGCAAGGGCGGCTACGTCAACTGGTGCCCCCATGACCAGACGGTCCTGGCCAATGAGCAGGTCATCAACGGCCGGTGCGAGCGGTGCGGCACTGAGGTCGTTCGCCGGGTGCTGACCCAGTGGTACTTCAAGATCACCGAGTACGCCGACCGGCTGCTGGCGGACGCCGCCGCGCTGGAGGGCAACTGGCCGGACCGGGTGCTGACGATGCAGCGCAACTGGATCGGCCGGTCGAC
>JAWWPV010001219.1:0-6264 GCA_033854775.1 Trebonia sp. | reverse complement strand
GCGCCGAGCGTCAGCGGTGAGTGGAGGTGCACCACGTCGGGCCCGAAGGCGGAGATCAGCTCGCTGGCCCGAGCCCGCCGGAGGACGCCGAGGCGCTGGCCCTCGTACCAGGGCCACGGCACGGAGCCGCGGAAGTCGACGGTCACCTCGCCGGGCGCCCCGCAGGCCCGGTGCCCCCGCCGCGTCGCGCTCGGCGCGACGACCGCGACGGCATGCCCCCGTCCGGCCAGTCCCCTGGCGAGGTCCCTTGTCACCGTGGGGACGCCGCCGACCATGGGCTCGTACTGGTCGGTCACGATCAAGACGCGCAGCTCCCGGGCCCGCGCGCCGGTGCTCAACGCCGGTTCCCTCGGGCACGCCCGCCGGCGGGCCCGAGGCCAGCGCCCATCACGATGTCATCCATGTTCATCGCACATGATGCCAGCGTTGAGGTAGTCACGGTAGTTGCCATCGCCCTGGAAGGATCGTAGATCGGGTCAACGCCACGGTGAACGAGCGCCCAATGTCCGGCGGCCGTCCGGTGACGTTCCGCCGCGACATGTCACGGGACGCCGCACAGCAGCCGCAGCCAGCTGTCATGCAGCGGCCAGGTGGCCCGCAGCGTGCCGCCGACCGGCAGTGCGGCCCAGTCGCGGTAGAGCCTGCGCACCCCGGCGGCCGCCACCCTGATCTGCTCGTCGGTGAGCCGGCTGGCCAGCTCCGCCGTGTCCGGCCCAGAACCGCGCAGCCGCTCGCGTACCCCGGCAGGTGTATCGGGGCCGTCGCCCCAGCGGTTAAGCACCGCGTTGACGGCGGCCTTCCCGACCGCGTGCTCCCCGACCGCCGCGTCGGTGACGAGCCTGAGAGGGTGAAACCGCCTTGTCGCGCGGGCGCCCCACAGCCCGTCGTCGAGGCCGAACGCCGACTCGACGACCAGGTGCGGCAGGTCATGGATGACGTGGACGGCCTCGCGGCGCGCGGTCCCGTCGGGGAACGTCAGCCAGGTGCTGTCGCCCGCCGGAGTCTGCCCCTTCACGATCGCGACATCAGCCACCACGCTGAACGCTGGTGCCCCTGACGCCGCTGCCTCCGTCACGAAATCTCACGATAGCGACGCGGCCGCGTGAAGGCTGGGATTTTCCGAGCGTGTCGGAATCTCGCGCGGAAAAGCCGCTCCCGCCCGCCAGGCGCGGGCTGGGGCAGCAGGCGAGGGCGCGCACCCGTTCGGGCTGATCATCTTGGATCTTCCCGAACGGGAGCGCGGTCCCCGTCCCGGCCGAGCTACTCCAGGGGCTGGCGGGAGACGGCGGACGGCTGGCGGCCGGCAAGCAGCCACGCGGCGACGCCCCCGATCAGCGGCATGCCGATGACGAGCAGGCCGATGTCGCTCCACGGCATGTTGCCGAAGGTTGTCGTTAGGTTCGCGTGCGCCCACACGAACACCGCGAGGCACCCGCCGACCGCGCCGAGCGCCGCGCCGAGGAAGGCGATCACACCCGCGGTGACGCCGGTCAGCGCCCGCCTGGTCCGGGCGCCCGCGCCCGCCGCGGTGAGCGTGCGCAGGTCGCTAACGGTCTCGCTGCGGATCAGGCCGACGGTCAGCGCGAGGATGCCGAGGGCAAGGAGCAGGCCGCCGATGGTGGCGCCGTTGCTGATCTCGCCGAGGCTCAGCTGCCCGGACTTTGACTCGATGGTGGTGCCGAGGCCGACCGCGGCCTGGCGGGCCGCGTTGACCTGCGCCGCGGTGAGCGCGGCCGGCGCCTGGACCAGCCAGCCCTCAGGGACGATCGTCTCGTGCAGCGCCTTGACCGCGCCTTCGGTGATGACCGTGTTCGGCACGGCGGTGCCGGCCGGCAGCTTGCTCACCTCCTGAATGACCGGGTTCTGGATGCACATCCCCGCCGGGCAGGGGGTGTTCGGCGACTGCGACAGGTAGCTGCCGCTGACCAGGGCGAGGTTCGGCGTGGACGGCAGTTGCGCGCGCGCGGTGAGCACGTCAGCGGCCGGGTTGATCTCGCTCTGGCTGATGCCGAACGCCCTGAGCAGTGCCGGGGTGGCCACCCACGGCAGGCCGCCGGCCCCCCGGCCGTGCTGGCTGATGATCGTGCCGAACACGTTCTGCGTGGGCTGGCCGGGCTGCGCCACGTTCACGCTGACCGCCAGGTCTAGCTCGAGCGGCGCGGGTGCGTGCAGCTGGGCAGCCAGCGCGTTCGCCTGCTGCCGCGTCGCCGCCAGCTTCGCGGCCGGGGTGAACTGCCCCGGCTGGTACTGGGTGGGGTCGTTGCCCGGGTTGTAGAGGACGAGCTGGTTGGCCGCCATGTTCGGCCCGATGTAGTCGAGGGCGTCGTCGTACCTGATGCTGGCGATGACGATCGCGATCGTGGCGATGAACACCGCGAACGAGACCGCCGCGAGCGCGGCACCCGACCTGGACCGGTACCGCGCCAGGTCGCGCAGCGCCAGCCGTGAGGCCAGCGGGGCGCGCCAGGCCAGCCGGGAGAGCTTGTCCACGATGAACGGTGCCAGCAGGGCGCACGCGACCTCGCAGGCGAGCATCCCGGCGATGACCAGGTACCCGGCGCTCTGGTTGCCGGCCGCGCCGCCAGAGAAGAACAGGATGAACAGGCCCGCGGCCAGGAAGATGAGGCCGGGCCGCAGCGAACGGCTGACCAGCTGCGGCGGGTCGATCCTGCCCGAGAGGGCCGCGACGACCGGGATCTTGCTGACCGCGCGGCCCGGCCAGACGGCGGCGATGACGGAGGTGGCCACGGCGAGCAGCAGGCCGATGATCACGGCGGCCCAGGGCAGGTTGAAGGGGTCGGTGCGGTGCGCGGTGGCTGTCTCCAGGTGCGGGTAGTACCAGAGCCAGCCGCCGAGCGCGACCGCGGCGCCGATGATCGCGCCGGCCACGCCGCCGAGCAGGCCGTCGGCGATCAGCACGAACCGGACGTCCGCCTCGGTGGCGCCGAGCGAGGAGAGCATGCCGAGGGCGCGCTGCCGGCGCTGCGCCATGACGGTGAACGCGGCCGTGGCGACAAGGCCGATGAAGACCAGGCCGAGCACGGAGATGATGAGGACGATGGTCGCCGGGGAGAGGATGGAGTCTTCCGGCCTCGGAGTGCTGACGACCCCGCTCTTGGGGATGACGTCGCCTGCCGCGGACGCGGCGGCGGAGCTCAGGGACTCGCCGAGGAAGATCCGCACCTGGTTCGGGCTGGTGAGCTGGCCGGGGGCGACCAGGGCGAACTCATCGAGCAGGTTGGACGGGTCCTCGACGATGCCGGTAACGGCGAGGGAGCGGCCGGCCGCGGCGCCAGAACCGGCGGGGACGTGCCACGTCGAGCCGACGCGCAGGCCGTAAAGCTGGGCGAGCCCGGACGTGACCGCCACCTGCCCGGGCCCCGACGGGTAATGGCCGGAGTCGAGCGCGAGCAGCACCCGGGTATACGGCGCGGACGGGTCCTGGTCGCGCAGGTCGGCGCCGCCGGCCTGGCCGGTGGCGATCGGCTCGTCGTAGACGACGCTCGCCGCCCCGTACGCCTTCTCGATCTTCGCGATGACGCTGGACAGCTGGGGTGTGTTACCTGGCAGCCCGACCAGCGTCGAGGCGGTGCCGAAGGTCCCCGCGTTCGGCGTGCCCGGCGTCGCGGAGGCGACCGCGATGCCGAGCAGCGTCGCGGCCGAGGCCACCGCGATCAGCAGCACGATCAGGATCCGCTGCTTCCACTCGCGCAGCGCGAGGCGCACCGCCCAGCGGGTCAGCGTGCGGCGGGCCATCGCGGCGCGGCGCGGGTCCTCGGGCTCGCGCAGCGGCCGGTCGTCGCGCGCGTAGGTGGTCATGCTCATGACGGTTGCTCCAGCAGCGTTTCCGGGCCCGCGGGCGCCGCGGTCTGGTCGACGACGCGGCCGTCGCGCAGGAACACGACCCGGTCCGCCCAGGAGGCGAGCTGCGCGTCGTGGGTGACGACGACGGCCGCGACGCCCCGCTTGCAGTAGGTGTGGATGAGCCGCATCACGCCCTCGCCGTTCGCCGAGTCGAGTGCGCCGGACGGCTCGTCGGCGAGCAGCAGCGAGCGCTCCCCCACAACCGCGCGGGCGATCGCGACGCGCTGCCGCTCGCCGCCCGACATCTGGTCGGGGAAGTGGCGGGCCCGGTCGCTGAGGCCGAGCTCCTCCAGGGCCTTGAGCGCGGCCAGGTGTGCCTTGCGCATAGAGGTGCCGTCGAGCTCCAGGGGCAGCGACACGTTCTCCGCCGCGGTGAGCCCGGGCAGCAGGTTGAAGTCCTGGAAGACGTAGCCGATCGAGCGGCGGCGGATCCGGGACTTCGCGCCGCCGGACATCCGCAGCGTGTCCTCGCCGTTGATGAGGACGGCGCCCGAGGTCGGCTCCTCCAGGGTGCCGGCGATCGTCAGCAGCGAGGACTTGCCGGACCCGGACGGGCCCATGACGGCGACCATCTCACCGGCGGCGACGGTGAGGGACACGTCACGCAGCGCCTGCACTTCGGCGGCGCCACGGCCGTAGACCTTGGATATGGATCGTAGTTCGAGGACGCTCATCGCCTTATTCCCATCTTGGGTCGGGTAGGCAGCCCGGCGCTCACCGTCGCGGCGGCAGCCTGGGCGGGGTTCCAGCCGTCGGCCAGGGCGCGGCGCAGCCGGGCCTCTGCCGCGTCAAGCCAGCGGACAACGGAGTCGATACGGAATAGCTCGGAGTCGACGACCAGCGCGAACGCTACGTCCCTGCCGTTGTCGTCCTCCTTCAGCCTGGTCCACTCCTGCATGAGCTCGACCAGGTAGCGCCGGTGCGCCTGGATGACCTCGGACACGTCCGTGCCCGGCACCCTGACGGCGATCAGCACCTTCATCACCAGGTCGTCGCGCGGCGGGGTGGACAAGTCAGGCGGGACGCGCAGCCACTGGACAAGCTCGGCCGACCCGGCGTCGGTGATCCGGTAGGCCTTCTGCGGCCCTGGATCGCCGCCGGACTCGCCGCCGGCGACCGCGCTCACCAGGCCGTCTCGCTCAAGCCGCTGCAGCGTCGTGTAGACCTGGCCGACGTTGAGCGGCCAGACCTGGCCGGTGTTCGCCTCAAACTCCTCGCGAAGCTGGAGCCCGTACTTCGGACCATCGCTGAGCAGCGCCAACAGCGCGTGCCTAACGCTCATGAACACCTCCGGATGAAGTATTAAACCCTATATAGCTACGAGTAGCATACTCGGTATATATGTCTCCGGTCCAGCCCTGCGGCACCACTTCGGGGACATCTCAGGGTTATCCCTGAGCCGGGGCGGGGCAACGCCGCAGGACCGGGCTAGAGTTGGTGACATGACAGCTACCTCCCCTGCCGCCGGGAACACGGCAAAGCCCGTTGTCGACTTCTACTTCGACCCGCTCTGCCCGTTCGCCTGGGTCAGCTCGCGCTGGATCCTCGAGGTGGAGAAGGGGCGCGACATCGACCTGTCCTTCCGGGTGATGTCGCTGTCCGTGCTCAACTCCGGTCGCGAAGGCCTGCCGGAAAGCTACAAGGAGCTGCTTGACAGGGGCTGGGGCCCGGTCCGCGTCTGCATCGCCGCGGAGCAGAAGTACGGCACGGCCGCGCTCCGCGACCTGTACACCGCGCTCGGCACCAAGCGGCACATCGAGAAGCGCGACTTCGACCACGACCTGTACGTCGAGGCGCTGACTGAGTGCGGCCTCGACCCGGCCCTCGCCGCCGCGGCCGACTCCAAGGAGTACGACGAGGCGCTGATCGCGTCCCACCACCGCGGCATGGACCCGGTCGGCGACGAGGTGGGGACCCCCACGATTCACATCGACGGCGTGGCGTTCTTCGGCCCGGTTATCACGCGGGTGCCGCGCGGCGAGGAGGCGCTGCGGATGTTCGACGGCGCGCTGATGCTCGCGTCGAACCCGTACTTCTTCGAGCTCAAGCGGACCAGGACCGAGTCACCCCAGGTCGACAGCTGACCCACAGGGCCGACGCTGCTGATCCATAGGGCCGACGCTGCGCTTCTTGCTGTTATCCACTAGCGGCCGGGCTCTGGGATGCTGGCGGATCGACGGGAGCACCAGGGTGCAACGCAAGGAAGTCGAGGGAAGCGCGGGGCGCGTGACCGCTGGCGGATCCCGGCCGTGGGCGCCGGGCAGAACGCTAGCGTGGAAACTCCGCGCTGCGCGGAAGAAAAGCATGCCCCACGCGTGCGGAAGTTCCACCTACTGCAAAGGTTCCAGCTAAGGCCGCGGCGCCAACGCGGCATTCCCGGCAAACTGCCGCATCCGGGAC
>JAWWPV010001218.1:0-8546 GCA_033854775.1 Trebonia sp. | reverse complement strand
GGGATTCATCATCTTCCTGCCGCTGACGTTCATCTCAAGCGCCTTCGTGCCGACGCAGGGCATGCCGGGCTGGCTGCAGCCGGTCGCGGAGTGGAACCCGATGTCGTCGCTGGCCGCCGCCTGCCGCGAGCTCTTCGGCAACCCGAACCCGGCGGCCGCGGTGCACGCGTGGCCCGCGCAGCACCCCGAGCTCGCCGTGATCTGCTGGTCCGTGGGGATGCTCGTCGTGTTCGCCCCGCTTGCCGTGCACCTGTACCGAACCAAGGCCCGCTGATCACACGTTTCACGTGAATCACTGTGCGCACGACGAGTATCACGAACTGACGCACGCGTCGGCGATCTTCGGCAGCGACTGACTCCTGGAGGGACAATAGTCCTAAGGAATCATTCGGCGATTGCTTAACCAATCTCATGCTCACAGGACGCCGACCCAAGGGACGCGTAAAGATGCGATTTACCCCAACGGCACGCCGGTTCTACCTGGCCCCGGCGCTTGGCCTGGTGCTCGTCACCGCGATGTCAGCCTGCTCAAGCGGCTCCAGCTCTTCTTCGTCTTCCACCGCGACCACCGCGCCGAGCACGTCGGCGTCGTCAGCGCCGGCCGCCAGTTCAAGCGTCACCGCGGGCGGCTCGTCGAGTGCGGTCGCGGAGATCACGGCCAACTGGAACATGTTCTTCAGCTCCTCGACCCCGAACAGCAAGCGCGTTCAGCTGCTGCAGAACGGCTCGCAGTTCTCCTCCGCGGTCAGCTCTTTCGCGTCGAGCCCGCTCGCGGCCGCCGTGACGTCCAAAGTGGACTCGGTTTCGCTGTCCTCGGCCACCGAGGCGAAGGTGAAGTACGACCTCTCGGCGGCGGGAACGACGGTGGCCAGCGGCGCGAGCGGAACCGCGGTCCTCCAGAACGGCACGTGGAAGGTCGGCGACGACGTCTTCTGCGGCCTGCTGACCGAGGCCAAGAGCGCGGGCCTGACGATCCCGGTGCCGTCGGCATGCAGCTCGGCAGGCTGAGCGCCGCCCGGGCCGGCAGTGTTGGCGGCGGGCGCGACCGGGCGACCTCGGTCGCGCTCGCCGCGCTCTGCCTGCTGCTGGTCCTCACGGTCCTCGACAACACGGTCGTCTCTGTCGGGCTCGGCAGCCTCCAGACCGACCTCCAGGCGTCCGTCGCGGAGCTGCAGTGGGTGATCGGCGCTTACGCCCTGACGTTCGCCGCCATCATGCTTGCCTGCGGGATGATCGGCGACGAACTGGGCCGCAAGAAGGTCATGCTCGCCGGCGCGGGCGTCTTCTGCGCCGGCTCCGTGGTCTGCGCCCTCGCGCCCAACCCGCAGACGCTCATCGCCGGCCGGGCCATCATGGGCCTCGGCGCGGCGGCGAGCGAACCGGGCACGCTGTCGATCATTAGGCACATCTACACGGACACCAGGGAGCGTGCCCGGGCGATCGGCATCTGGGCCGCGGTCTCCGGGCTCGCGCTCGCCCTCGGCCCGGTAATCGGCGGCGCGATCGTGGGCGCGTGGAGCTGGCGCGGGATCTTCTGGTTCAACCTGGTATTCGGCCTCGTCGCCCTCATCGCCGCCGCGATCACCGTGCCGGAAAGCTCCGACCCGACGGCCGCCCGCGTCGATATTCCGGGGACCGTCTTCGGTGCGGGCGCGCTCGCCGCGCTCATGTTCGCGATCATCGACGCGGAGACGGCGGGCTTCGGCGCCACCGAGGTCATCGTCCTGTTCTGCGTCGCCGCGGTCCTCGCCGTCACGTTCGTCGCCTGGGAACGCCGGGCCGCGCATCCGCTGCTTGACCTGCGGTTCTTCCGGCTGCCCCGGTTCACCGTGCCGAACATCGTCGCGTTCTGCACCTACCTCGCGACGTTCGCGATCTTCTTCTTCACTGCCTTGTACCTGGTGGAGGTCCCGTCGGATTCCGGCTACAAGATCGCCGTCGTATTCGCGCCGATGACCGTCCTCATGATCATCGGGTCGCTGTTCGCGGGCTACTGGACCGGGCGGGCAGGCCCGCGCTGGCCGATCACGACCGGCTGCGCGGCCTTCGCCGCCGGACTGCTGATCGCGAGCCCGCTGATCACCGAGCACCCCAACTACGTCGCCCTGTCGCTGGCCCTTGCCCTGGCCGGCGTCGGCATCGGCATCACGGTCGTCCCGGTCACGGCCACCGTGCTCGACGCCGTGCCGCCGGAACGGTCGGGCATGGCCGCGTCGACCGCCAATACCAGCAGGGAAATCGGCGCGGTGGCAGGCACTTCCATTCTCGGCGCCCTCGTCTTCTCCCAGCTCAGCTCGACACTTAACAGCCACATCAATGCCTTGCACGTCTCGGCGGCCAACAAGGCCGCGATCATGGCCTTCAAGCCGCTCATCATCAAAGTCATCGAGACGGGGCAGATCGACAAGTACCTCAGCCAGTACGCGAGCCAAGGCGGACTCATCGCCGAGGTCGAGGGGGCCGCCTACGCGGCGTTCGGCGACGGCCTGCACGCGGCGTTCTACCTGTCGGCCGCTCTCGTCATCCTCGCCGGCCTGCTGGCCGCTTTCACACTGGGTAATGGACCGGATCGGACTTGACATCACCCTTCCGCTGAGGCATTCAGTAAGGAGGACTTGCAACGCCGCAAGGGCCTCGCTCCGCATCCAATGCCCCGGCGAAGGAGACCCCCTTGCTGTTGCGCCTGCGCTGCTACCTCCCGTCCACCTCGGCGACCCTGCTGATCCTCGCCGTCGCCTTCATCGGCTTCCACAGCGCCGCGAGCCACACCTTCGCGGCACTGGGCCTGGCCACGGAGATCGTCATCGGCCTTGGCCTCGCCGGCCTCGCGGCCGGTACAATTGTTATCAGCGCCGTGACGATCCGGCGCCGTCGAGCGGCGGCCGGTGCGTGCCACACGTGTAGTCACCCTTGTCGGGGGGCCATGGTGCCTTTGCCCGAGCGAGACGCACAGCTGTGGCCGCACCGGCCGCTAACCCAGCAGCCGCGGACTAGGCTTCCGCTCGCGGTGCACGCAGGACCTGTACCGACCGGGGACGGGCGACCACAGCATCGCCGGTATGCCGTGGAAACACCCGGGCCGCGGAGACTTCGGGAGCGTAGCTATCCAGCTCCACGAACCACGTTTGCGGGTCCTGCCGGACCGGCGGGATCGTGATCGTGACCTCCTTCCAGTAGGCGTTCACCAGGATGAGGAAGTCGTCGTCGAGCAGCGGCGTGCCGTCGTCCGCTTCGTCGGGTGCGTCGGTGCCGTCGAGGTAGACCGCGATCGCGTGCATGGTCGGGTCGGCCCACTGCTCGTCGGTCATGGGCTCGCCCGTGCAGTTGTACCAGCCGAGTTCGGCCGCGTCGGCACCGGTGAGGAACCGCTTGCGGCGGAAGACCGGGTGCTCACGGCGCACCGTGAGCAGCCGCTTCACGTAGCCGCGCAGGTCTTGGTCCGCGTTCGCCCAGTCGAACCAGGCGATCTCGTTGTCCTGGCAGTAGGCGTTGTTGTTACCGCGCTGGGTGCGGCCGATCTCGTCGCCGCCGAGCAGCAGCGGCAGGCCACCGGACAGCAGGAGCGTGGACAGCATCGCCCTCGACTGGCGGGCGCGCAGCGCGTTGATGTCCTGGTCGTCGGTGGGGCCCTCGGCGCCGCAGTTCCATGAGCGGTTGTCGTCGGTACCGTCGCGGTTGTCCTCGCCGTTGGCCTCATTGTGCTTGCCGTCGTAGGAGACCAGGTCGCGGAGGGTGAAGCCGTCGTGCACGGTGATCAGGTTGACCGAGGCGGTGGGGCGGCGGCGCGCCGAGCCGTACAGGTCAGACGACCCGCTGAACCTGGTGGCGAAGTCGGCGACGCCGATGTCCTCGCTGCGCCAGAAGTCGCGCATCGTGTCCCGGTACTTGCCGTTCCACTCGTGCCACTGCCCGGGGAAGTCGCCCAGGTCGTAGCTGTCGGCCTGGCCGACGTCCCACGGCTCGGCGATCAGCTTCGCCTGGCTGATCACGGGGTCTTGCGCGATCAGTTGGAAGAAGGCAGAGAACTTGTCGAAGCGATTGTCCTCCTCGCGGCCGAGGGTGGCCGCCAGGTCGAACCGGAACCCGTCGACATGCATCTCGGACATCCAGTACCTGAGGCTGTCCATGATCAGTCGCAGCGAGTACGGGTGGCCGGCGTTCAGCGAGTTGCCGGTGCCGGTGGTGTCGTAGTACTTGCTCGCGTCGTCTGCTACGAGCCGGTAGTACATGCCGTTGTCCAGGCCGCGGAAGCTCAGCGTGGGCCCGTTCTCGTTGCCTTCCGCGGTGTGGTTGTAGACCACGTCGAGGATGACTTCGATGCCCGCTCGGTGCAGCGCCTTGACCATGTCCTTGAACTCGTTGACCTGGCCGCCAGTGCTGTGACTACCAGTGCCGTTGCCCGCGCGCGCCGCCGAGTAGCCCTGGTGCGGTGCGAAGAAGCCGATGGTGTTGTAGCCCCAGTAGTTGGTCAGGCCCTTGTCAGTGAGGAACCCCTCGGGAACGTACTCGTGCACCGGCAGCAGTTCCACCGCGGTCACGCCAAGGTCGCGCAGGTACTCCGTCGCGGCCTCGTGGGCGAGGCCCGCGTAGGTGCCGCGAATCTCCGGCGGGATGTCCGGGTGGCGGGCGGTGAAGCCCTTGACGTGCACCTCGTACAGGACGGAATCCACCGACCTGCGGTGCAGCTGGGCGTCGCCCTCCCAGTCGTAGCCAGCCTGGTCGATCACCAGGGACCGCGGCACGCACGGCGCGGAGTCGGCCTCGCTCGGGCTGGACGGGTCCTGCGGGTCGTGGCCGAGCAGCGCGGGGCCGGAGGTCACCGAGCCGTAGATGGCCCTGGCGTAGGGGTCGAGGAGCAGCTTGCTCGGGCTGCAGCGCAGTCCGTTCGCCGGGTCGAAGGGCCCCTTCACCCGGTAGCCGTAGGCCTGTCCCGGTCGGACGCCGGGGACGAAGCCGTGCCACACGCCCGCGTCGTAGTCGTCGAACTCGAACCTGGTCTCGTTGCCCTGCTCATCGAAGATGCACAGGATTACTTCGTCCGCGACGGTCGAGCAGACGGCGAAGTTCACCCCGCCGTCCGCGACGGTGGCCCCGAGGTGGGTGCGGTTGCCCGGCAGGGCCTTGAGGGTGAGTGTCGATCCCTGTGCTGTCATGCGTCGTCCCCCGGGTAAAGCAGGTCGTGGATCAGGTCGGTGGTCTCCGGCACCGCTCCGTGGCGGCGGCGGATCGTGTCCGCGATCAGCCCGGTCCACCCGGTCTGGTGGCTGGCGCCGAGCCCGGCCCCGTTATCGCCGTGGTAGTACTCGTTGAAGTAGATGTTGTCCCGCCACTTCGGGTCGTGCTGGAGCTTGTCCACCCAGCCGTAGCAGGGCCGCCGCCCGTCCGCGCCCCTGGTGAAGAGCGAGATGAGCCGCTCCCTGAGGTCTTCGGCGATCTCCGCGAGCGTGAGCTTGTTCCCGGAACCGGTCGGGTACTCGACGGTGAGGTCGTCGCCGAAGAAGTTGTGGTACTTCAGCAGGCAGCTGATGACCAGGTAGTTCAGCGGGAGCCAGATCGGTCCGCGCCAGTTCGAGTTGCCGCCGAACATGCTGGTGGTCGACTCGGCGGGCTCGTAGTCGATCGTCGCGGTCGTGCCGTCCAGGTGCAGGACGTAGGGCTTGTCCCTGTGCACCGCGCTCAGGCTCCGCAGGCCGTACGGCGACAGGAACCTGGACTCGTCGAACAGCGACGCGAAGAGCGGGCCGAGGCGCTCGACCCCGACGACGCTGAGCAGCAGCCGCTCGCCGTGCTCGGCGACGTCGGCGTGGTTGGGGCGCACGAGGCCCTGGTTCTTGCGGTCGTCGGGGTTGGCCAGGCCGTTCCGCTCAAGGAAGGCCGCGAACCCCTTGCCGAACTTCAGCGCGTTGGCGATCATCCGCTCGTCGACCACGCCGACGGCGAGCAGCGGGATCATGCCGACCATCGACCTGGCCTTGACCGGGATGACCGCGCCGCTCGTCAGGAGCAGGTGGTCGTAGAACATGCCTTCGGCCTCGTCCCACAGGCCCTGGCCCTCGAGCGCTTCCGCGATGCCCGCGTAGTGCTCGAGGAACTTGAGCACCAGGTCACCACCGTGCTTGCGGCCGTTACGCCAGAGCACGCCCGCGATCCGGCACATCGACAGCGCGTAGAAGGCCATCCAGCCCGTGGCGTCGGACTGCTCGAGCACCGTGCCGGGCGGCAGGTGGGAGCGGTCGATCGGGCCGATGTTGTCCAGGCCGAGGAAGCCGCCTTCAAACAGGTTGTTGCCGAGGGCGTCTTCCCTGTTCACCCACCAGGTGAAGTTGACGAGCAGCTTGTCGAAGATCCGCGCGAGGAAGTCGAAGTCCTGCCCGCCGTCGAGCGCGAACACCTCGAGCGCCGCCCAGGCCTGGACCGGCGGGTTGACATCGCCGAAGTCCCACTCGTAGGCGGGCAGCGCCCCGTTCGGGTGCTGGAACCACTCCCGGCACAGCAGCACGAGCTGGTACTTGGCGAACCCGGGATCGACGTGGGCCAGGGTCACGCAGTGGAAGGCCAGGTCCCACGCGGCGAACCACGGGTACTCCCACTTGTCCGGCATCGACAGGATGTCGTAGGCGTTGAAGTTCCGCCAGCGCGCGTTGCGGTTGAGCTCGCGGTCCGGCGGCGGCGTCGGCTGCGCCGGGTCGCCGTCCAGCCAGGTCGCCACGTTGTACCGGTAGAACTGCTTGGACCAGAGCATCCCGGCGAACGCCTGCCGCATGACGTTGGCCTCGTCGGCGCTGGCGCCCCCTGGCGTCAGCGCCTGGTAGAACTCCTCGGCCTCGGCCTCGCGCCGGCCAAGGACAAGATCAAAGGTTTGCCCGAACGACTTGCTTGTTCCAGTGGCCGGCCTGGGCCTGAGCCTGAGGCGGATGGTGGCCGTCCCCTCGGGCTGCACCGTCAGGGTGTACCAGAACGCGCACTTGGTGCCCGCCTGCTGCGGGTTCACCGTCGGCGCGCCGCTGACGACGTGGTCGTTGATGCCGTCCTTCGGGTACTGCGTGACCGAGGCGGCGCCGAAGAGCCGCTGGTTGTTGGTCTCGTTCTCGCAGAACAGCGGCTTGGGTGCGGTCCCGTCGGACGCGGTGGCCGCGAGGAGCTCGAGCGGGCCAAGGAACGGGTGCTCGATGTCGACGCCGCTCGCCGAATCGTCCGCGCGGCCCGTGCCGTCCGCGGCGATCTGCATGGCCGGCTTCGCGGAATCGTCCCATGACCACGTGTTGCGGCACCAGGCGGTCGGCAGCACGTGGATCGTGTCGGCATCGTCGCCGGCGTTCGTTACCTTGACCTCGATCAGCAGCTCGGCCGCGTCGTCGCTCTTGGCGTACGTGACCTCGGTGACCCAGTAGCGGTCCTGGTCGAAGACGCCGGTGTCGAGGATCTCGTACTCGGGGGCGCGCCGGTCCCTGCGCGCGCTTTCCGTGCGGAGCCCCTCATAGGGGAACGCGGCCTGCGGGTAGTGGTAGCGCCAGGTGTTCCAGGCGTGGCTTGGCACGGCGTCGGTGTACCACCAGTGCTCCTTGACGTCCTCGCCGTGGTTGCCCTCGGGCCCGGTAAGCCCGAACGGCCGCTCCTTGAGGAAGGCGTCCCTGCCGTTCCACAGCGCGAGGCCAATGCAGAGGCTCTGGTGGATGTCACTGAACCCGGCGAGGCCGTCTTCGCCCCACCGGTAGGCACGTGACCTGGCGTGATCGAACGGCAGGTAGTTCCAGGCGTCGCCGTCTTGGCTGTAGTCTTCGCGGACCGTGCCCCACTGCCGCTCGCTGACGTAGGGCCCCCACATGTACCAGGGACTCGCCTGCCGCAGCCCGTCCTCAAGCTTGCCGAACCCGGCAACCCGGTCCCCTTCGGTAGTCATACCGGTACGGTACCGCCCCGTCCGGACAAGACCGGGGCGAGGTCGCGACTACCCTGCGACTTTGAAGGTAAACCCTCCGTAGCCGCCGCGGAAATCAGGTGGTGATGTCGGGGTAGGGCATCTCGAAATGAGAGAGACGCTGGGCGTACTCGAGCTGGAAGCCGAGCGGCTCCGCGTGGTCCCGCTCGAACATGGCGATGAACAGCGTCAGCGACAGGAACGGGTGCGCGCCGAGCTCGAACAGCTTCGGGTAGTCGTGCGTGGCCAGCGCTTCCCGCTCAACCGCGTCGAACGTCAGCCAGCTCGACTTCTCGCCGGTGAGCACGTTGAGTACGATGTTGGCCCGCTCGGCCTCCCACCACTCGACGGTGCCCCTGGGATCGGCGCGGTACTGCTCGACGAGCTCGGGGTCGCGGTCGACGGTGTAGAGGAACTTGTTCAGCAGGTACTTGCTCATCAGGGCTTCCCGTCCTTTGGGTACCAGGTGAAGTAGGCCTCCATCGTGTGGAACAGGTCGAAGGTGTCGACGTAGTCGGCCTTCTCCCCGGCCCCGGCGACGCCCATCATCAGCATGAAGTCGAGGAAGCCGTGCGTGGCGTTGCCCGGCTCCCACAGGGACTCGAGCGACACCTCGCCGAGCGCCTTC
>JAWWPV010001217.1:0-5643 GCA_033854775.1 Trebonia sp. | reverse complement strand
GCAGGGTTTAAGGCCGCCGAAGGGCCGCACCTGGGGCCGCCGCGGCCGGACCCCGGTGGTGACGGTGACCGGCGGCAGCAGCAAGCGGGTCTCGCTGGCCGCGCTGATCGCGGTGAAGGCCGGGCAGCGGCCCCGGCTGGTCTACCGCGTCCACCAGGGCCGCAGGCGAGGGGACAAGCGCAAGGGGTTCACCGAGGCGGGCTACGCCCGGCTGCTGGACGCCGCGCACCAGCAGCTCGGCGGGCCGCTCGTCTTGGTCTGGGACAACATGAACACGCACGTAAGCCGGGCGTTGGGCGGCATGGTAGCGGCCCGGGACTGGCTGACGGTCTTCCAGCTCCCGGCCTGCGCCTGCGAGCTCAGCCCGGTCGGGCCGGTCTGGTCGCACCTGAAACGGTCCCTGGCCAGCTTCGCGAAACGTGACGTCAGCGAGCTGACCGCGCTCGCCAGGGCCCGGCTCAGGCGCATGCAGTACCGGCCCGGCCTGATCGAGGGCTTCCTCACCGGAACCTGGCTCGACCTCACGGCGCCTTGCCCCGGCCAGGAGTGACGGCTGACATGGCCTGTGAGCTGGGGCCCGCCATCTAGTTCTGAATGGACCGGCCGCTGACCGTCCAGGCTAAGGTGGCCGGTTCGGCGGATCTCGGCCGCCCGGCTCTTCGCTGAGTCGCACCGCCAGCCGATTAGACAGACGCCCGCTTCGTCGTCAGTCCAGGCAGAACTCGTTGCCCTCGGGGTCGGCCATCACAATGAAGCCGGCGCTCATCGGGGGAGCGGGCTCGTAGCGATGTACCCGCGTCGCTCCCAGCGCGACGAGCCGGCCGCACTCGATCTCCAGCGCCGCCATCCGCTCCTGTCCCTGCAGTCCGGGAGCCGCACGGACGTCGAGGTGGACGCGGTTCTTGGCGGCCTTGTCCTCCGGCACCTGCTGGAAGAACAGCCGCGGGCCGCGCCCGTCCGGGTCCTCGATGGCCGATCTCGTGTTGCGCTGCTCCTGCGGTACGCCGACCCGCGCGAGGAAGTCGTCCCACGCGGCCAGGGGGTCAGCGTCCTCGGGCAGATCGACTCCGGGCGGGCCGGGGTGGACGTAGCCCAGTACGTCGCGCCAGAAGGACGACAGCGCCCGCGGGTCGCGGGCGTCGAAGGTGACCTGGATGTGACGGCTCATCGGGCTGCTCCGTTCGTTGCCGGTCGTTTACCGAGCATTCTGGACGATCAGCACCCGATCGACGCGCATGACCCGCCAGCTAAACCTGGACGCGCCAGGCTATCCGCCATGATCACCGGGACGCCGCCACCTCGGCGCGGAAAGGACACGCGCCCCTCTGTAACCTCCGAAATTGAAGATCGTTAGTAATCACACATTCAGGTGGCTGGTGCGGATGAACCGCCAGGAATGCTAGCTTTCCTGGCCGCTCCATGCCCATCCCGCGAGAAGCCGCTCGGCTTCGGCTGCCGCCTCGTCGGGGTCGTGCGTCGTGAGTGTACGGGTTACCTGGTCCGGCGGCATGTGGCCCAGCGCCCCCGGAAAACGGAGTATCCCCGTCCCGGTCCCGCCCAATCCAGGCGGGCGCAACCTCTCCGTTTTCATCCCAGACGCCCGGGCCATCCGCGAAGTACAGGTACTCGTGCCCCGTGAAGGGGTAGAACCGGATCAGTCGTGTACGCCTGACCGCCGCGACAAGAGCGGCAAAAGTGGGCGGGATCCAACTATCCGCGTCCTGGAAGTATGCATCTCGTTAGCTTGCCGAGTCGGCCAGGTTCTCCTACTCGTTGGCGAGATTACCGCGCTGAATTGGATAAAGTCGCAGCTCAGCGATGATGGCGGCCCTTTGCTCGGGTGTCCAAGGTGGCTCCGCGTCTTCTCGCATGCCTCCCATTGTCACGCCACCTGGCTTGTGACACTACCCAGCCAGTCAGGACCTAGCTAGACAACAGCGACTCGGACGAAGTAGCGTGTGTTTAGAGGAAGCATCCGCCCAGTTATTAATCACACATTGGGCTAGTAATCACACTCGCGGATCAAGTGCGTCCTTGGGGCACGCGGTAAGGGGCATAGTGTCCTGAATCGCGATTCAGCAGGCTCGACCCGCTACCTACGCGGCGGGGCGCCTCGGTGGAGGGCTATCTGTCCTGAAGTGGCGCGTCCAGGGCGAACCCTTTTTCGTTGACCGGCGACACCAACCGGATGACACCGACTTCGCTCCAGGTGACGTAGATCTCTTGCCCAGTCCGCAGATCAGTCTCGATGGTCATACTGTTGTTCAACTGAGCGATTATGTGGACATTCCACATGTTAAGACTCCGTGATTCCACAGTATAAGTACGCCCAGCGTGATCGAATTCTATCCTAACGGCCGCCACGGTTTCCTTCTCACCTTCTCATGCCCCCCTTTTTTGGGGCAGCGCTACCGTATAGACGTGTTATAGGCACCATCGGTTTACTTCCACAGAGTCATAACGGGCGGAAAGGTTCAAGAGTCCTGGCCGGGAACAGCCGAGAGTCACCCGCACCAGCCTTCGTGCAAGGGGTCAAGCGAGCGATTCGCCGAGCGCCCAGACCCAGCGTGTGCCCGAATACGTGCCGAAGCGGGGCGCACTGGCAACGGCGGCGCAGGCTAGGGCCTGCTCGCGGACGGGCTGTAAACCGCCGGCTTAGAGTCTGCGGAGTGAAGACCTTGCCGCGCAGGCACCGGACGTCTAGACGACACCTAGCCCGCCCGATTAGTGTGTGTTTAGAGGGAGTATCCGCCCAGATGCTAATCAGAAATTGGGCTGGTTCGCGGCTGTGCGGGTGCTGACCGGTTAGGAGCCCGCCATTTGCTCCCAGGGCGTAACGTCCAGCCGCTGTGCGTAAAGCTGCTCGTAGAACGGCCGGTGGTGAGCGGCGAACCGTGCCAGCTCGGCGGAGTTCTCGACGGTGTGCGGGTACACGCGCTCGTGACGTCCGAAGCCGGAGCTGGCACTGACGTCCGCGTGCCAGCGTGCGGACCGGCGCCACTCGGACCGCTCGCCGGCCTCCCAGGCGAGCGCCCGTGGAATGAAGGGCAGCCCGACGGCCGCGCAGTACGCCGCCATCGTCGCTTCGGGTCGGGCCACGAGGTCATCGGAGTCGATGACCACCGAAGGGTTCCCCCCGGCATCGCGGACAGCGGCCTGCAACTCGCACATGACCTCCAGCCCGATCGCGTTGATGCTCATGTCAGGGAACAGCGCGTAGTAAGACGCTGCGATCTCCTCCGGACGGCGGATGAGGAACGCATGCCGGGCCTCGGCAAGGAAGCGCCGATCGGCGAGGACCTCATCGTGGCGGTGGTCGGTCGTGTCCTTCAAAAACACGCTTATGCCATGCGTCTCATCACACAGCCAGCCGAGGAGCGACGCGGGTGAATCGAACGTCCGCCCTTCGACATCAGTCTCGCCGAATTGCTTCAGGTAGTAGAACGGTTCGTGCAGTACGGTCATATCGCCGCGCTCAACCATCGAGCGAAAGAAGGCCGTCGAGCGTGCTCGTGGTGCGCTCCACAATGCGAACACCGCCATGGGCGGAGCGTACCCCTGAACGCCGACCTGTGATCGCGAGCGGGAGGTACCTTGAGCCGTCCTCCCGAACCAACCCCGGCCGACCGCCTACTGGGTCTCGGCGAGTGCGGGCAGTACGATCGCGACGATTCCGGCAGCGATCGCGTGGGCGTTGCTGACGGTGCGGAATCCGTCGAATGCGGCGAGGAAGCCCTGGTGGAAGGCGGCACCGACCAGAAGACGGGCCGCGGAAGTCGTGTCGCTGGCGGCACTGATCCGGCCGGCGCGCCGCTCGGCGTCCAGATAGGCCTGCACTTTGTACACGGGTGCGGCCGGTCCGTAACCCCGTCCCGTGATCGCCTCGCGATGCTGGGCTAGGAGCTCCGGTGACCCGAAGATGGACGCCGCGATGGGAAACGTCTGCACGAAGAATCCCATGAGCTGCTCCACGATCTCCGTGAGGTTGTCTGCGAGCTCACCGTCACCAGGGCTGTCGAGGTGAACCTGCGGGACACGTTCCTTCAAGACGCTCAGGAACAGTTCCTGCTTGTCGGCGAAGTGCTTGTACAGCAGGGCCTCCGAGTAGCCGGCCGCCGCAGCTATCGCTTTCGTCGTGGTATTGGTCAGGCCCTTCTCGCGCATCACGGCGGCGGCGGCGTCGAGGATTCGCTCGCGGGCTGGCTTGACTTTGTCATCGGCTGGCACGTCTACTAGTCTAGGTTAGTGAGTGTTCACTAACCCCATCATCTGGAGGAATCGCTATGCGTGTCGCCGTCATCGGAGCATCCGGCCGGACCGGCCGGGCCACCGTCAAGCATGCCCTCGCCGCGGGTCTGGACGTTGTCTCGGTCGTGCGCAACCCGTCGTCCGCCCCAGAGGGAACAACGGTCGCGCAGGCGGACGCGCGGGACCGCGGGGCCTTGGCCGCCGGCGTGAAGGGAGCCGATGCCGTGGTGTCGTGTCTCGGACATGTCGCCAGCGACCAGGATCCGACGGTGCTGCAGGACGGAGCGACGGCACTGGTCGCCGCGATGGCGTCGGTGGAAGTGTCACGCTTGGTGGCCGTGTCGGCTGCGGGCGCCTTCGTCGCCGGCGACGATCCGTTGTCGCGGTTCGTCGCCAAACCCATCCTCGATCGCGTCCTGAGAGCGAACAACGAGGACACCCGGGCCATGGAGACGGTGATCCACGCTAGTGACACGTCCTGGACCCTGCTGCGCCCGTCGCGGCTGATTGCCGGTGACGGGAGAGTCGGATATCGCTGTCGTCTCGACGTCAGCGTGTGGTGGCACTACAACACGACGTTCGACACCGTTGGACGCGCCGCCGTCGATGCCGTCAGCAAGCCCGACTGGGCCGGACACGCCGTCTTCATCACCGAATGACCAGGCCGGCCCAGCCGGGTCGCTGCCTACCTGGCCAGGTTTCGAAGATGGTGGACGTTTGGTCACACCGCAGTGTGCCCAAACGTCCACCAGCGGCGCGCGGGTCCCCGGCATGCGCGACCAGCCACTCCTGGCGGCCAGCGCGGAACGTGGACTCGAAGTCGTCCCATTCCAGCCGGCTGGCGACGCTCATGTGGATGACCCGCCAGCCCGCGGACCGGCAGGCCTCCAGCAAGCCCGCCAGGGGCAGTACCTGCTCGCCGAACATCT
The DNA here is from genome assembly GCA_033854775.1 of Trebonia sp. Classification (GTDB taxonomy): domain Bacteria; phylum Actinomycetota; class Actinomycetes; order Streptosporangiales; family Streptosporangiaceae; genus Trebonia. The sequence goes on along the minus strand of JAWWPV010001217.1, from coordinate 466 downwards.
CCGTCGCCGCGGCCGAGGGCGCTGTTTCCCAGTAGCAGTCTCCGAACAGGAGCCGACCTCCGGCCGGCACGACCCCGGCAAGCGCGTCCAGCGGCTCAGCACCCCGGCATCGGTATCCACGCCGGTACCAGTGGCCTGCTAGGCGCGGGCGACGACCCGCAGCAGGAGTTCACCCCAGCCGCAGCCCAGGTCGGCGACGTGGGCTCCCGGCGGCACGTCCAGCCGGTCCAGCAGAAGTTCGGCGTGCTGCACCGAAAGCGGCGCGTTCCAGCGCATCCGGAAGCTTCAGGTCCCGGCTAGACCGGGATCTTGATGAGCAGCGTGGTGCCGCTCCTGGCGGGGCTGGTGATGTCGAGCGTGCCGCCGACCGCCTCGATGCGGTCGCGCAGCCCGGTCAGCCCGGACCCCCTGGCGGGGTCGGCGCCGCCGATCCCGTCGTCGCGGATCGCCAGCCGCACGACTGTGT
>JAWWPV010001216.1:0-3932 GCA_033854775.1 Trebonia sp. | reverse complement strand
CCCGCCGGGGAAGGAGAACTGGCGGAAGAGCCTGCGCATCCCTTCGGCGTCCTGGGTGATCGACGGGTACCGCTCGGTGTAGGTGCCTTCCAGGTAGGTGTTCGCGACGATCCCTGGCCCGCCGTGCCCCGGGCCGGTGATGTAGATGACGTTCAGGTCCCAGTTCCTGATCACCCGGTTGAGGTGCGCGTAGATCAGGTTGAGCCCGGGCGTGGTGCCCCAGTGCCCGAGCAGCCGCGGCTTCACGTGCTCCGGCCGTAGTTCCTCCGTAAGCAGCGGGTTGTCGAGCAGGTAGATCTGGCCGACCGACAGGTAGTTGGCGGCACGCCACCAGGCATCGATCAGGTCAACCTCGGCAGCCGTCAGCGGTCCGGTCTCCGTCGCGGTCATGCGGGTCCTCTCCTGTACCCCGAACGAGTGCGTGGTACCTGCGGTTCGTCCCTACCCGTGCTGCTCACCCTAGGTAACAGCGTCCAAGGTGAACAGTGTCGTAAGCGACTATGTCGCGGGACCAAGGACCCTGCTGGTGCGGTCCGGCCCGGGTTAGCGCAGGCGGCGCAGGAACGGGTCCTGCGGAGCCTGCGGGGCGACCCGGATCCGCCCGGCGACCGCGATGGCGCTGTCCGTCCTGGCGATGACCGGGTTGAGGTCAAGCTCGGTGACTTCTGGGAGGTCGTCGGTGAGCCGGGATACGCGCAGCAGCACATCGCGCAGCGCCGCCAGGTCGGCGGCGGGCGCGCCCCGGTGACCGTGCAGCAAGGGTGCGGACCTGATCGAGTTGATCAGGGTGTCGGCGTCCGCCTCGGTGAGCGGGGTGAGCCTGGCGGCGTGGTCGGCGAGCACCTCGGTGGCGAGACCGCCGAGCCCGAACACCACCAGCGGGCCGAACATCTGGTCGTCCTTCACGCCGATCATCACCTCGGTGCCGCCGGCGGCCATCGGCTCAAGCGGTATCCGGTACAACCGCAGCAGTGCCCTGACATCCGGCTGCGGCAGCCAGCCGCCGCCCGGGTGCTTGGCGAGGAAGGCGCGGACGATTTCCCTTGACCGCTCGGCGTCCACATCGGGGAAGGAGGGCACGGTACGGCGCGGTGCCGCGCGCCACTCCGCGTACCTGGCGGCGCGGGACAGCGCCCGGGCCGCCACTTCTGGGTAGGCGTAGGCGGGGACCTTCCCGCCCTTCGCGTCGACCAGCCGGACCGCCTCCGGCTGGTTGAGCACGACGACGGCGAGCGGAACGCTGACATCGGCCGCCGCGATGGCCGCGAGCAGGTCACCGGTCGCTCCGGTGCGCAAGATGAGCGCGATGACCGCGTGCACGTCCTCGTCGGCGCCTAGTGTCTCAAGCACCTGGCGGAAGGCGTCCGCCGATACGGTCGCGGCGGTGTCCACCGGCCCGTTGACCGAGCCGCCGACGGGGATCAGGGCGCGCAGCCGGCGGCTCGCCTGCCCGCCCGGGTGGTGCACCGCGAGCCCGAGATCGGTGCAGGCGTCCGCGGCGAGCACGCCGGCGCCGCCGACGTTACTCACGATCGCCACCGTCCGCCCGGCGGGCGGTGGCTGCGTGGCGAGCAGCGCGGTCGCCCCCATCAGCTCGCCGAAGCTCGGCGTGGCGATGATCCCCGCCTGCTCGAACAGCGCCTCCCTGGTGACCAGCGGGGAGGCGACGGCCGCGGTGTGCGACGCGGCGGCGCGCTGGCCCGCCTCGCTGCGTCCCGCGTGTACGGTCAGCACGGGCATCTTCAGGCTGACCCGGCGCGCGGTCCGGCCGAACTTGCGCGGGTTGCCGAACGACTCGATGTAGAGCACGGCGACCCGGGTCTGCTCGTCCTGCTCCCACCACTGGAGCAGGTCGTTGCTGGATACGTCGAGCTTGTTGCCGACCGAGGCGAACGAGGAGATCCCGATCCCCAGCCTGGTGAGGTGATCCACCATCGCGAAGCCGATGCCGCCGGACTGCATGACGAGCCCCACGCTCCCCGCGGCCGGGTTGGCCGCCGCGAACGTCGCGTCGAGCCCGATAGACGGGACGGCGATGCCGAAGCAGTTGGGGCCGATCAGCCGCATCCCGTGCCTGCGGCAGGCGGCGAGCAGGCCGGCGCTGACCAGCGCGTCAACGCCGGAGGTGAGCACGATGAGGCCGCGCGCCCCGCGCCGCCCGCACTGTTCCGCGGCGTCGACGACCGTCGCCGGCGGGACGGCGAGCACCGCGAGGTCTGGCGGCTCCGGCAGGCTCTCGATATCGGGGAAGCAGGGGACGCCGCCGACTTCCCGCGCTCGCGGGGGGTCCGGGGCGGATCCCCCCGGGAAGGGGCCGCCGGATGCGCGCCCGGTAGGATGGCGGTTTTTGCCATCGGGCGCGCATGCGGCGGGGTTGACCGCGTAGAGCCGCCCCGCGTACCCCCCGGCCTTGATGTTGTCCAGGACCGACCGGCCAACCGTCCCCGTTCGCCTGCTCACCCCGATCACCGCGACAGACCCGGGCGCGAACACCGGCCGGAGGCTGGCCACGTTGGCGGACCGCTCCCGTACGGCGACCGTTTCCAGGTAGTCCTCAAGCTGGCGGCCGGCGGCGTCGGGCGGCAGCGGGATCGTGATGGCGACCACGCCGTCCTCGCGCTTGCTCACGACCGGCAGGCCGGCGTCGGAAAAGACCCGGAGCATGCCCGTGTTCTCCTGGAGCGTCTCCGCCACGAGCGCCTCCAGCTGCCTGGCGCGGGCAAGCGAGACGAGATGCTCAAGCAGCAGCGTGGCGATGCCGCGGTGGTGCATGGTGTCCGCGACGGCGAAGGCGACCTCCGCCGTCCTGCCCCCGCCCGGCCGGTCAGCGCTGGTCCGTGCCACCTCGAAGCTGGCGAGCCCGACGACCTTGCCGTCGAAGATGGCGAGCAGGGCGGCGTGGTCGGGTCCCGGTTCCCTGGTGACCCGCCGTGCCTCCTGCTCGGCCGCGAGCCTGCTCAGGCTGAAGAAGCGCAGGTACGCGTTGTTCGGCGACATCGCCTCGTGCATGGCCTTGACCGCGTCAAAGTCCCCAGGCGCCGCCGGCCTGATCTCAACGGTCCGCCCGTCCGCAAGCAGGGCATACACGCTCGCGGGCGCGGCCACCGGCTCGCTCATCTGCGCCTCCTCCAGGGAGTCCCACTTCCCATGCAACTCTCCCGTCAACCTCGCCACAAGGGGCCAAAGGCCGGGGGCTGGGCTGGCCGAAGACCGGCCTTGGCCCTATCCCTGGCGGGGCTTGATCTTGGCTCGCTCCCGGCCCGGGTCAAAACCCCAACGCACCGCCGGCCGGTGCGCGACGGTGCGGGCCTTCTATATCCCCTATCAGTTGCTTGGGACGCCGCCGCCGTCCTTGTGGTAACCCGTGACCATCACGCCCTGGCGGGCGGCAGCGTGCGCGAGCAGGACGGGCAGGAAGATCCCGTTCGTCAGGCCGGAGACGCCGACCTCCTCGGTCGGCTTGCCCTTGCTGCCGATGATGATCTCGTAGACGTAGTCGCCGTCCACGCTGGCGATGTACGTCATGTGAATGGATTTGACCTGCGACCACGGAATCAGCACGCCTTCCGGAGTCCAGATGGACAGCGTGATGCCTTCCTTGCTTACCTGGACCCGCCCGAACGAGACCGCGGCCCCGGCCTCGTATTCCTCGGTCATCGCGGGTATCAGGCGCGGCGCCAGGTTCCTTTCGGCCTCGGCCACCAGGGCGCGCAGCTCCCGCCCCCGGCGCCCGTGACTGCGCAGGCCGGGCAGGCTGGCCCCGGAGCTGGTGGTCACCAGGAAGCTGCTGAGCCGCGGCGGCGCCTCGTCCGAGTGGTTGTAGAACACCCTGAAGTCCCTGACGTCCGCCCAGCGCGCCACCCTCGGCTCTGGCTCGCCGGGTGCCAGCTGGATGAGGCCGCCGGAGTAGCGGAACAGCCGGCCGCTGACCG
>JAWWPV010001215.1:0-2564 GCA_033854775.1 Trebonia sp. | reverse complement strand
ACGTGCCCGCCGTGGCGCCGTGGCAGCGGGGCTGGGACGCGATGGCGATGCGCCCGCCGGGTGCGAGCCGCCGGCGCAGCTCGGCGAGCCGTTCGGCGGGCGCGGGCCATAACCCGAGGGAGTAGACGGCGAGGAAGGCGTCGAAGGGGCCGTCGAGGGCGGCCGGAAGCTCAACGGCCGAGGCAATGAACAGGGTGACCCGGCCGGCCCGGATGGCGGCGGCGTTGCGCCTGGACGCCTGCCGGAGCATCACGCCGGAATGGTCGATGCCATACACGTGACCTGCGCCGGCGCGGGCCAGTTCCGCGACCGCCAGGCCGGGGCCGAAGCCGATCTCAAGGACCCGTTCGGCGGGCTGCACATCGAGCAGCGAGACCACCCAGCGGTTGCGCTGCCGGTTGGACGGGCGGTGGGCAAACACCCAGCCGTTCACGCTCCCGGCCGCGCCCCGGGGATGATGGCCCTGGCCGATGACGTCGCGGTCCAGGGCGCGCACGACGGCGATCCCGGCACTCCCGACCCCGTACTCAGCGGCCGCGGTCACCACTCGCCGCACTGCCCGTGGCATGCTTCCCTCATGTCGAGTTCCCATGGCCGGCAGTCAACGCCTTCAAGTGCACCTGAAGTCAACACGCCAGCCGGCCTGCTCGCCATCGGCGAACTGGCCCGCCGCGCCGGCGTCACGACCTCGGCCCTGCGCTACTACGAGGAACTCGGCCTGCTCCCCGCCCCGGCCAGGGTCTCGGGGCAGCGCCGGTATCCCGAATCGGCGGCCAGGCTCGTCGCCGCCATCCTGCTCTACAGCGACGCCGGGTTCACCCTGGCCGAGCAGAAGGCCCTCCTGGCCACCCGCGCCGGCCCGCCCGGCGACCGGAGCCAGCTCATGCAGCGCAAGCTCGCGGAACTCGACGAGCAGATCGCCAGGGCGCAGGCCGTCCGCGACGCCATCAGGCACGGGCTGCGCTGCCCCCACGAGGACATCACGCAGTGCCCCAACTTCAACGCTGGCATCACCGCCCGGCTCGCCGGCCAGCCGCTGTCACGATCCCACCAGCAGTTGCACGGCCAGCGGTTCCACGAGGTGCCAGACAGCTTCGCGAGTGACGGCATCGCCGCGAAGAACTGACCGTCCGCGCCGGCAACCGCCAATGATTATCCCGAACGAGTTCGTAGCTCCGCCTTTCCCGTCCGCAAGAGCCCGATATCCAGCAGACCAGGAGCCAGTCGCAGTGCTGCTCCTCCGCGGGGCACCGTCGGCGTCTCCCAATGTCAGCCTGAGAACTTAGGCAGTTCGATGCCAACGGCGGCGTTCTGCTCGGGGGTGCCGAGGGTGTAGCCGTAGCGGATGGCGGTCTCGATGAACTTGGCGACGCGCTCCGGCGACGGCGGCTGGCCGGTGACCGGCTCGCCGACCTCCTGGAAGAACCGGCCCAGCCTGGCCGTCGTGATGATGAGGTCGACCGCGGGCTGGGCGGAGACGTTGCGGTGCGCGTGCATGGTGCCCGGCGGGACGCGGACGTAGTCGCCGGCGTGCGCGTGCGCCCACTCCAGGCCCTCGGGCTGCTGGGTGAGCACCTCCTGGGTGCCCGCGAGGATGTAGAAGTCCTCGGCGTCCTCGTGGCTGTGCATCGGGACGATGACGCCGGCCGGGACGACGCCGCGCAGGACGCACATGGCGGAGTCGTCGTCCTGCGCGGGCCGGGTAATGAACTCGATCGTCGACCCGAGCACGTCGACCGCCGGGCCCTGGGACTCCTCGGCGATGCGGTAGAAGATCGTCCGCAGGTCTTGCTGGGATTGCATCTGGCTTGTGCCTTCCTTACGCTGGCTGACTCGGCTGTCATGGTGCGGCGCAGAGCCAGGCTCTATTGGATATAGGTACCCTATATTGAAAGTTGTGGGGTGATGAGTGACTTCAGTCGAGTCGGGCAGACCCGGGCGGACGTATCAGTCAGCGCGCCGGGCTCAGGGGGCCGCCGGCACGCGCGCGGCGATCCTGGACGCGGCCATGCGGCTGTTCTGCGAGCATGGCTACGGCAAGGTGACAGTGCAGGACATCGCCCGCGAGGCGTCCACCGCCGTGCCGACCGTCTACGCGAGCACCGGCGGGAAGGCGGCCATTCTCGGCACCCTCATCGAGGACGCGATGGGGGACCCGATCGTCGCGGAGACCATCAGCGCAGTCGGTGAGTGCGCGGACGCCCGTGAGGCCATCCGGGTGCTCGTGCACGGCGTCCGGGTGGACAACGAGCGGTACCACCACATCGTCCAGGTCATGAAGGACGCCGCCACGCTGGACGACACCGCCGCCGGCGTGCTCGCGCGGTCCGATGAGATGTACCGCCAGTACCTGGGGCAGTCCGTGGACCATGTGCGCCAGGCGGGCACGCTCAGGCCCGGGCTCACGCCCGAGCGGGCCGCCGACATCGCCTGGTACTACCTCGGCCACCAGTCATGGAACCTGCTGGCCGTTTCCGGGCAGTGGCCCTGGGACGACGCGGAGCAGTGGGTGGCCGGGCAGCTGACCGCCGCCCTCCTGGGCCCGCAGTAGCGCGCGGGCCCGG
>JAWWPV010001214.1:0-3220 GCA_033854775.1 Trebonia sp. | reverse complement strand
GGGCGGCGGGCGCTAGCGGGACGATCGCCGACCTCAAGCACGTCGTGATCCTGATGCAGGAGAACAGGTCCTTCGATCACTACTACGGCAGCCTGCGAGGCGTGCGCGGCTTCTCCGACAAGCAGGTACTCAAGTACCAGAACGGCGCGACGATCTTCGAGCAGCCCGACACGGCGCGCACCGACCGCGGGTACCTGCTGCCCTTCCACATGGACTCCACCAAGGTAGACGCGCAGAACGCGGGAGACCTTGACCACAGCTGGGCCGGTGACCACAGCGCGCGCAACAGCGGCCTGTGGAACAACTGGGTCGCCGCCAAGACCGAGCAGACGATGGGCTACTTCACCCGCAACGACCTGCCGTTCAACTACGCGCTGGCCGACGCGTTCACCATCTGCGACGGCTACCACCAGTCGATCCTCGGCCCGACGAGCCCGAACCGGATGTACTTCTGGACGGCCACGTCGCACGGCTTCACGACCAACCCGCCGGACTACACCGTCGAGTTCACGAACGTCACCACCTACCCGGAACTGCTGCTCAAGGCGGGCGTCTCCTGGCAGGTGTACACCAACCATGAGGTGGGCGACGGCAGCGGGAACGACGGCTGGGTGGGTGACTACGGCGACAACCCGCTGTGGTTCTACCAGCAGTACCAGGCCTCGGAGAAGGCGACCACCAAAGCGGGGCAGCAACTCGCCGTCCAGGGCGCGGTCCAGCCGTGGCAGCCGAACGCGGGCACCCCGCTCGGCCCCAACCACGTCAACCACGTGCTGGCCCAGTTCATCGCCGACTGCGCCGCCAGCAAGCTCCCCAAGGTCTCCTGGATCGTCGCGCCGTACGAGTACTCCGAGCACCCGGCCGCGAGCCCCAGCTACGGCGCGCACTACGTCCGCACGGTGCTCGAGTCGCTGATGAGCAACCAGGAGCTGTGGGAGTCCACCGCCCTGTTCATCACCTACGACGAGCACGACGGCTACTTCGATCACGTGCTGCCCGGGTCGCCGGAGCCGACCGTGACGAACGAGTTCATCGGCGGGCTGCCGATCGGCTTCGGCCCCCGGGTGCCGATGATCATCTGCTCGCCGTGGACGCGCGGCGGGCTCGTCGACTCCAACAGCTACGACCACACGTCGATGCTCCGGTTCCTTGAGACCTGGACTGGCGTCAAGCCCCCCAACCTCACGGCCTGGCGGCGCTCGGTGACCGGCGACCTGACCGAGGCCTTCGATTTCGAGCGCCCGGACTTCTCTATCCCGACCCTGCCGGACACGGTGCCGCTGATCACGCAGTCGGACGCGGAGAAGTCCTTCCCCGCCGTGACGCCGCCTGCCGAGGGCGCGCAGGCCATGCCGGCACAGGAGCCGGGGAGCCGGGTTCACCGGCCGTCCCAGCTCATGCCGCACGCCGACGTCACCATCAACCGCTCCGCCTACACGGTGACCGCGACTATGTCCAACACGGGCAAGGTCGGCGTCTCGCTGATGGTCTTCCCCGACAAGTACCTGCCCGCCTCGGCGACCCCGTTCACGGTCGTCAACGGCAAGGACAAGACCTACACGTGGACCGCAGCGCTGACCAGCAAGTACGGGTACGCCTTCTCGATCTACGGTCCCGACGGGTTCGTCCGCTCGTTCGCAGGCGACATCATCCCGGCGAGCACCACCACGGGGCAGATCCCCCGGGTGGCCGCGACGCCGGTGACCAGGCACGCGCGGTCGCTGCAGCTCACGCTGGCCAACGATGGCAACACGGCGGTGGCCTACACGCTCATGGCCAACGACTACACGGGCACCACCCAGACCGTGACCGTGGGCGCGAACCGGTCGGCGAAAGTCACGTGGCCCGTCGACGCCGACGGCTATTACGACGTGATCATCACCGCGAACACAAGCGACGGCTTCACCCGACGCTACGCGGGCCGGATCGCCTAGCGCCTGAGATCAGCAAGGGGCCGGCGCGTCAAGCGGCCGGCCCCTTGCTTTGATATACGAAAGCATCAATGCACTTGGGTTGATTACCCTTTGTATTGACCATCTTCATGGCCACTAGCCGGGCATTGGGCGATTTCCAGCGACGATGAAGTGACGCCCGGCGGATGATTGTGGCAACGGGCCGCTTATAACCGGCCCGTTGCCACAACCACCGCAGCCTCGGCGGAGGCAGAGAGGGCAGTGATGGGCAGCCGGGGCCGCGCGGTGCCCGCTTTGTAGGCGTTTCGTACCTTCGTAATGACGAGGGCCTGCTCGGCGCGGAGCTTGTGCGGGGTGAAGTGCAGCGTCACGATGGCGTGCTCGCCGAGCCTGGCGTGCCGGTCCATTGTGCGCTCCCAGTCCTCGGGATTCATATGCCAGCGTCTGGAGTCGATCTCGACGGCGAGGCCCGCCTCCGGCCACCAGGCGTCGGGGCACCCGAGGAACGTGCCGTTGGCCAGGTAGAGCCTCGGATTGAACATCGGCATCGGCAGCCGCGCCTTCTTGATGAGGTCGCGCAGCTCGGCCTCGGGCGCTGACCGGACGCCCTCGCCGACCTCGGCGAGCACCTTGCGCAGCAGCGCGGAGTCACGGGTCGGGCCGGCGTCCAGCTCGGCCGCGATCTCCCTTGCCCAGCAGCTCCTGCTCTGCACGGCACCGGATATCACGGCACGTGCCTCCCGCAGGTCACTCAGCCACATTGCCGCGTCGGCCGCTGCGCGGGCGGGGAACGCGTAGGCCCGGCTCGGCGGCCCGTACACCATCTTCGGCATGCGGCTGGTCCGGTGCAACCGCACGAAGGAGACGCTCTGCCGCTGGATGTTGGCCGGCACGAGGAGATCGATGACCTCCGACTGAGGCGCAGGCAGGCGGTGGTGCCGCAGCGCTGCACCACCCGTAATCACCGACCGCGACCCGGCGTAGAGGACCGCCGCCGTCTCCCGCTGCACCCGCGTGGGCGTTCCCGTGACGGTCAGGTATACGCCGGGGAGCACCGAATGCCACGGCCCTCCGAGGCGGATCCGGTGCGCGATGGCATGACGGCTGATACCGCCCAGTAGTGCCTGCTGGCGCGAGACGACATGATCCTGCTTCTCAATCAGCGCAAGGAACCGCCGCTCTCCCTCATCGGTCATGCGGGCAGTGTGTCATTTTCCTATGACATTCTGTGACCGTCGCACCTCCGGAATGCCGCGGTCTCGTGACCGCCCAGGCTGCCCGCGCCAACCCGACACGGATGGTTGTTG
>JAWWPV010001213.1:0-3866 GCA_033854775.1 Trebonia sp. | reverse complement strand
GGCCTGGGCCGTTCGGGCCGGCGCGGACGGAACGGCGCTGGCCACGCCGACGGCCGCCACCGCCGCGACCGCGACGACGCCGGCACCGATCCCGCCCCGAGCGATCCGCCTCCGCCGGCGGGCCTGCCGGACGCGATGCTCGATGGCCGACACGTCCGGGGTGAAGGGCTGTTCTGCGACCAGGTCGCGGAACGCCGCGCCCAGGTGCTGTTCGGTCGGGGAATTCATATTGGCAACTCCTTGTGTTTCAGGCAGCCTTCGAGCGTGTTCAGCGCCCGGGCGGTCTGGCTCTTCACGGTGCTTTCACTGCACCGCATGACCGCAGCGGTTTCCCGTTCGCTCATCCCCTCCAGGTAGCGAAGGACGACGGTGGCCCGCTGCCGGGCCGGGAGGGTCAACAGGGCGCGCAGCAGATCGGCGCGGTTGACGACCTCGTTAGAGAAGTCGGGGACGGCGACCTCGGGGCGGTCGGTGTGGGCGAGCACGGGCAGTCGACCGTAGCGTCGCCAGTGGCGGTTGAACTCGTTGACCAGGATGCGTTTGACGTAGGCGTTCTGGTTGTCGGCCCGCTGCACCCGCCGCCAGTGGCGGAAGGTCTGGACGAACGTGTCCTGGACCAGGTCGTTGGCCAGATGCCAGTCGCCGCAGAGCAGATATGCGGTGCGATGGAGCGAAGCCGCGCGGCTACCGACGAACTCCCGGTACTCCTCTTCGGGGCGACTCATTGCCGCCAGCTTTCGGTCGTCACACTTGTCTAGAAGCCGATCCCGCCGAAAAGGTTGGCAACGAATTTTCAGCCAACGGGAGCGACCCCTGTCCCGGCCGCCAGCGGCTGCGGCGAGGCTCCCGCACCGGCGGGCCAGGCGAGATCCGTTTGGTAACGAGGACACGGGAATCATGAGACATCCGCGCGGTGATGGTCTAGCGTCTTCGACCGGAGGTGCGTGTGTTCGCCGAACGAGTGCGCGTCGCCTGGTCAGGGAAAGCCCGCGTGGGCGCCCGCGCCGAGGCCGCACGGCAAGCGATCAGCCGTCTGGCCGCTGGCCTGGGCACCGCGGTGCTCGCCGGGGGCGCGCTGGTGCTTGTGCTGGTCACCATGGCGGCGTGCCTGGCCGGCGTCGGCGTGTTCCTCGTGCCCGCCGCGCTACGGACGGTGCGCGTCGTCGCCGACCGGGAACGCAGCCGGTTGTCCCGATGGGGTCCGGATATTCTGGGTTCGGCACCGGTACCGGCCAGCGCACGCGCTGCCCTTCGTGATACCGCCGTCCGCCGGGAGCTGGCCTGGCTGCCGTGCCACGCGATTCTCGGGCTGCTGCTTGGCCTCCTCGCGCTCACCTTGCCACTGAGCAGCGTCCACGACGTGTCCTTTCCGCTGTGGTGGAAGCTCCTGCCCGCCAGCGCGGACAACTCCTCCCTGGGCTTCGGACCGGTGCACAACTGGCCCGGAGCCTTCGCCATCTGCCTCGTCGGCGTGACGACGATCGGCGTCACAGTCGTCCTCCTGCCGGCGGCGGCCCGGCTGCAAGCGTGGCCGGGACGGCGGCTGCTGCCGCCCGACCACGAGACCGACCTGGCGCTTCGCGTTGCCGAGCTAACCGCTACGCGCGCAGCGGCGCTCGAAGCGCATACCGCCGAACTGCGGCGGATCGAGCGCTCGTTGCACGACGGCACCCAGAACCGGATAGTCGCGGTCAATGTCCTGGTCGGCGCGGCGAGGCGCGCCCTCGTCCGCGACCCGGCCGCGGCGGAGGAGATCCTCGACCGCGCACAGGCTGCCGCCGAGTACGCGCTCGCCGAACTGCGCGGGGTCGTGCGCAGCATCCTCCCGCCGGTGCTGACCGAGCGCAGCCTGCCCGATGCCCTTGCCGGCCTGGCCGTTGCCTGCCCGGTAGAGTGCCAAATCGACGCCGACCTCACCGAACGCTGTGCCGTCTCGGTCGAGGCGACCGTCTACTACGCGGTCGCCGAGGCGCTGACCAACATCGCCAAGCACAGCGGCGCCAGCCACGCCACTGTCCGGCTCTGTCGCCGGACGGACCGGCTGTGCGCGGAAATCACCGATGACGGCGGCGGCGGTGCGGACTCCCGCGGCGGGTCGGGGCTGAGCGGTATCCGGCGCCGCGTCGAAGCGCATGACGGAACATTCGAGCTGTCCAGTCCGGCTGGAGGACCTACTGTGCTGTCTGTGAGCGTGCCATGCGGATCGTGATCGCCGAGGACGAGCCGCTGCTGCGCGAGGGCCTCGCCCTGCTGCTGCGCGCCGAGTCCCTCGACGTGGTGGCAACCACGTCGAACGCGGAGGACTTCCTTGAAGCCGTGGACAAACACGAACCCGATGTAGCCATCGTGGACGTCCGGATGCCACCGACGAACACCGACGACGGGATCCGCGCCGCGGTCGAGGCCAGGCGCAGGCATCCCGCCCTCGCCGTACTTGTGCTCTCCGCCTACGTAGAGCAGGCGTTCGCCACCGATCTGTTCGCGCACGGCGGCTCGCGCCTGGGCTATCTGCTCAAGGAGCGGGTGGGGCGGGTCGAGGAGTTCCTGGACGCGCTGCACCGGGTGGCGGACGGCGGAACGGCCGTCGACCCCGAGGTCGTCGCCCAGCTGCTGGTGCGCACCCGCCCCGACAAGCGCCTCGAGCGGCTGACCGCGCGGGAACGCGACGTGCTGGCCCTGATGGCCGAGGGCCTGGGCAATACCGCTATCTCCGAACGGCTCGTTGTCACCGATGGCGCCGTGCACAAGCACATTCGCAGCATCTTCGCCAAGCTGGACCTCGCCCCGGACGACCGCGCGGACCGCCGCGTCAGCGCGGTCCTGCACTACCTCAATGACCTCAGCAGGCGCGGCGCCTGAGCGGCGCCTGGCTCCGCGGCTCACCCTTGCCTGCTGTTTAGTACCCCGGCTGTCCTGGACCGCATGGCCAGCCGGGCCGGGATCATGATCGAGAACCATCCCAGTGCCGTGACCACCGCCACGATGGCCAGGTACTCCAGCGGCGGGATGGAGGGCACCAGGTGCCTCGTCATCCCGGCACTCACCCCGATGAGCGGCGGGAGGGCGATCAGCGAGCCGACGATGACCGCGGCGGCGACCAGGATCAACGTTTCGCGGCGCATCATGGCGCGGACCTGGCGGCGGGTAGCGCCGATGAGCCGCAGCAGCTCGAACTCAGGGGCGCGGGCGGCGGTCGCGGTGACGAGAGAATTGACCACCGCGATCATGACATACGCAAGCAGCACCGCGTCCAGGATGAAGGTGGCGTCGGACTGGCTGGCCAGTGAGCTCGCCTGGGCGGCAGTGAACGAGTCACGGTCCGACAGCGCCACACCCGGATACCGAACGAGGGCGGTCCGCAGCGTATCGCCGACCGTGGCCCTACTGGCGCCGGATGCCACCCGCACCAGGATGACCGTGTCCGCTCGGCTGGTGGTGTGGTCGACCACCGTCGCGTTCGGCAAGGTGATGTCGCCGAAGCCGAGCCCGTTACCGTAAAGCGCGACCACGCGCGGGCTGATCGCCGTGCCGTCGCCGAGATGCAGCCGGACCGTCTGGCCGAGCCCGGCGCTGAGGGTGGCCGCCGCGGAACGGCTGAGCGCCACCGTGTCGCCTCGCAGGGCGGCCATGCTGCCCTCGGTGACGTCAAGGTCCATCGTGTCGGCCAGCCCGGCCGGCGTAACGCCCTGCGCGGAAAAGGACTCGACGGTGGGGCCACCGCCAAACCGGAAGCTGGCCAGGACCTGGGTCCGGGCGACCGGGGTCACCACCGACACCCCCCGCACGCCGCCTACCGTCCGAGCGATGCCCGGGGCCAGCCCGGACCCGGTGCCGGTCAGCACGTAGTCGGCGGTCAGGCCGCTGCT